>CALFOA010000361.1 GCA_937919795.1 uncultured Neisseria sp. | reverse complement strand
GTACTGCCATTAGGCTGATCAACGAAGCACTGATATCCATCATTGAGTCGGTTAGTGATGCCAACAAACTCGATGAGCCAGTCATCAGCCAGGCGGTTAATTTGCCGATAATCAATAAACCAGCCGTCGCCGAAGACGCAAGTCCGGCAAATGTTACCCAGCGATAGTAATGTCCTTGTTCTGTCTTCATTCCTAATAACCGCAATCAATCTATGGTGACAAAGTATAACTGAGCAGGCTGACACCAAAAAGCAAAAAGGGCTAGCCTAAGCTAACCCTTTGATATCGTTGGTCGGCGTAAGAGGATTCGAACCTCCGACCCCTTCGTCCCGAACGAAGTGCGCTACCAGACTGCGCTACATTCCGATAAGCTGTGCATTATAGCGGTGAACTTTGGCATTGGCAAGTATCAGCCAACAACTTGTGTTAAGCGGCGTGCAACACAAAAATGGTCGGCCGTTTTTTCAAATCGGGCAAACTGCCTGCTTTGCGCCAGTCGGCCACGGAACGGCTGATAATGGCTTGCGTGGGCAGGGTTAAATCGCTGGCGGTGCACAGGCGGGTGGCGGGGTGCAGGGTGGCGACGGCATCGGCCAGCAGCGCATCGTTGCGGTAAGGCGTTTCGATAAACAGCTGGGTTTCGTTGTGTTGGCGCGAGCGCTGTTCCAAGGCTTTTAAGGCGGCAATCCGCTCGGATTTTTCAGATGGCAGATAGCCTTTAAAGGCAAAGTTCTGCCCGTTGGCGCCGGAAGCCATCAAGGCCAGCAGCAGGCTGGAGGGGCCGACCAGCGGGCGCACTTCAAAACCATGTGCGTGTGCCAGCGCCACCAGATTGGCGCCGGGGTCGGCCACCGCCGGGCAACCCGCTTCGCTGACGATGCCCATGCTGCGGCCTTCTTGCAAGGGCTTGAGCAGTTCGGGTAAAGTTTTCGGATCGGTATGCTCGTTCAGCGTTTGTAGGTTTAATTCGCGTATCGGGGTGGTTACGCCCAAATGTTTCAAATGCGCGCGCGCGGTTTTTTCGGCTTCGACCACAAAATCAGTCAAACCGATAATCTGCGCCTGTTCGTGCGGCAGCAGGCAGGGGGTGTCGGCTGCGCCGAGCGGGGTGGGGATAAGGTAGAGGATGGGGTTCATGGAATGCCTGTCTGAAAAATAATATAGCGAAAAAAACTTTATTTCTGCCACGGCGTTGCTGCGCCTGGCCGTACTACCTGTACTGTCTGCGGCTTGCTGCCTTGTGGCAAAAATAATTTTTTCCGCTATAGGGTTCAAGTTTTACAATACTTCAACCCCTTCGGCCGCCAGAAAGTCCAGTAATTTAAATACCGGCAGGCCGATTAGGGCGTTGGGGTCGCTGCTGTCTATCTGTTCGAGTAGGGCGGCGCCCAGCCCTTCGCTTTTGGCGGCGCCGGCGCAGTAAACGGCATCGGGTTCACGTTCTAAATAGCGGCGGATTTGCTCGTTGCTGAGCGTACGCATGGTGACAACGGTATGGTCGACGTGGGTATGAAGCCTGTCTGAAACGGTATTGAGCAGGCAGACGGCG
>CALFOA010000360.1 GCA_937919795.1 uncultured Neisseria sp. | reverse complement strand
GGGCAGTTTTTGCGGCTGCCAACGTGTTTTGCGCAGTTTATACCAGCCGTACCAACTCACCAGCAGCATCAACATGCCTACGCCCACCATAATGCGGAAACCGAAAAACAGCGGTGCTACCGGCGGGCGGTCTTCAAATTCGCTCCAGCCTTTGATTTCGCCATCCATGCTGTGGGTAAGAATCAGTGAGCCGAGATAGGGCACTTTTACCGCGTAATCGGTGGTTTGCGTTTGCTCGTTTGGCCAACCGATCAGAGTGAGCGGCACTGGGCTTTCGGTATGCCACACGCCTTCTACCGCCGCGATTTTGGCCGGTTGGTATTTCAAGGTGTTTAAGCCGTGCGCATCACCGGCAAAGATTTGCAGCACAATCGCAATCGCGCCGACGGTTAAACCGGTTTTCATTACCTTGGGTGTAGCGGTGTTGGCGGTCTTTTTTAGGATTTGCCAAGCAGACAAACCCACCAGCAGGAAAGAAACGGTGAGCACCGAAGCCAATACTTTGTGGCTAAAGCGATAGGGGAACGACGGGTTGAAAATCACTTCCAGCCAGCTTTTTACATGAATGATGCCCTCAGCATCCACCCAATGGCCTTGCGGGGTCTGCATCCAGGAATTGAGTACCAAAATCCAAAACGCCGAAAGCGTAGTGCCCGCCGCCACAACGATGGAAGCGATCATGTGGGTGCGTTGGCTGACCCGTTCGCGGCCAAACAGCATAATGCCGAGAAAACCGGCTTCGAGAAAGAATGCGGTAAGCACTTCATAGCCGAGTAGGGGGCCGGCCACATTGCCTGCCTGTTCCATAAACCCCGGCCAGTTGGTACCAAACTGGAAGCTCATGGTTACGCCGGAAACCACGCCCATGGCGAAGGTGACGGCGAAAACTTTGGTCCAGAAACGGTAGGCAGATAGCCAGCCTGGATCGTTGGTGGTGCCCACCTTATGGCGGAAATAAACCACAAACCAAGCCAGCGCGATGGTAATCACCGGAAAGAGAATGTGGAAACTGATATTGAGCGCAAACTGAATGCGGCTCAGGATTAGAGCATCCATAAAAAACAGCCTTCTTGATGATATTGTGTTAGTAAAAAAAATATTTTGTATTAATTATTAATACAGATGCAGCAAAATATTGTCAAGTAAACAAATGCTAAAAATAAAGTACACGCACGGCTAAACTTGGCAAAATATCGCAGCATTTGCTTTGATTTTTAAAGGATTATAGCCTTAAAATGCAGGATTGATAAACGTCGCATAACGTAAAAGCGCTTTAGCAGGCGGTAAAAAAACAGATATAGTGTTGAAAGCATAGTCGGATTTATTCATATATTTTCCGACCTTATTGATCGATTCATCCCGCAAGGAGAAACCATGTTTAAAGGCATACGCATCGACAAAAATCCCGATTACCGCGCCGAGCTTCGCAGCGATTTGAGCGAAGCCGATTTGCCTGTCGGCGAAGTGACCGTGCGGGTACGCTATTCCACTCTCAAACCCGTTGCGCATTTAGGGGAATCCCATTTTCAGTCGATTAATATTTCTTCCC
>CALFOA010000359.1 GCA_937919795.1 uncultured Neisseria sp. | reverse complement strand
GCCCTGCGACGGATTTAAAAACCATCCCAATCGTTCAGCATCAGCCCTAAGCCTACGCCGGTTTGTTTTTTGTTGTAATCAATCAGGCTTTCGCCGTAACCGTGAAAGCCCTTGGCATACATTTTCAGTTTGCCTTTCAATGGGAAGGTATAACCCACATCTACGGCGCCTTTGCCGGTTTTCGGATTCAGCCTAAACGTGCCGGACAAGGTTTGTTGATCATTGAAGCGATACTGCATTTTCAAATCGCCGTAACCCATGTATTTAGTAATATCCGGGTTATCGTCATCGTCGCCGGTTTGATCAAATGTCCGCATCCACACGCGCGGGATAACCGTAAGATTACCCCACTCCATACCCGCCATTGCATAAACGCGGTTCCATGAACGCGAAGACGGGCGGCTCTGGCCGTTAGATTGATGAATAAAACCGGCACCCAACATACGCAACTTACCGTCAAACGGTAAATCGGCTTTTACCGGCTGGGTAATGAAAATTTCGGGCGAATAGTCGTTATTGCGGAAAGGAGCCGATTCTTTACCCTGATTCCAAACCTGCCAATTGGCCACCTGAGTGTAACCAAACCATAAATCCGAACGGGTTGCGAACAAATCTTCCGCCAATTTGCTCTTAAACGACACCTGCATCTTGGATTCTAAACGCTTCTGATCAGAAAATTTATCATCGTCGGTCACCCCGCGGGTGGGAGAATTCGGATAATAATTCGGGCTGGTGTTGTACCACAGCGGCATCAAATACATCGGATTGTGTTCGCGCACGGTAAGCAAACCGTCCGGGCTGTTTTCATCCAAATCATACAGACGACTCAACGGCGTATAAGCATCGGCGGCATTCAATAACGCCTGAGAAGGCTGATAAGTCGGCTGCTCGCCGCCATTTTGAGACTCAAATACCAGAGTCGGTTTTTGCCTATCAATACTACCTTCCACCGACCTTGCTAAATCCACCGTTCTTTTAGGTTCAGACTGAGCGGCTTTTGGCGGGTTTCTCGGCGGAAACTGGGCGGCATAAACTTTATCGAAGCAAGCCAAGCGCAAAGCATTGTCTTTTAATAAAGTACATTGCAAAGCAGGATCAGCCGGCGCCGCCCATACCGATACCGGTAGCGCCGCACAAGCCATCAAAAAAATGCGAATGGATTTTTTCATCTTACTTCACCTCAAGCAATATTGCCCGGGCTTTGTTTTATTTCAGACAGGCATTCAATAAAACAAAGCCCCCGGATAATTCGACCGTTGTGCGCGGGCTATCCTGGGGGTCTGCTCTTTACCACTTAAACTGACTGCAACAATTAAGCCATTGCTTTGATTTTGGCAGACAGACGGCTCTTATGACGAGCGGCTTTGTTTTTATGGAACACGCCCTTGTCGGCAATACGGTCCAAAACTTTTACTGAATCTTGATAAACGGTTTGTGCCGCAGCTTTATCGCCGGCTTCAACGGATTTCAGCACTTTTTTAACGGCGGTGCGGAAAGCAGTACGCAGGCTGGCGTTGTGGGCACGGTTTTTAATAGCTTGGCGAGCACGTTTGCGGGCTTGTGCGCTGTTTGCCATGTTGACATCTCCTGAATTAAATCGAATGAATTTCGTAAACAGGGAATTTTAATGCTTAAACTTAATGAAAGCAAGTGCTTTCAGCATTATTGATTACAAGCAGCTGACTAAACGCTGCCGGAAAGCGACACCGCTTTCCGGCGAGCATGATTCTCTCTACCGCTCCCGGCCGCTATTTTCTTTCAAAACTTCCTGCATCCTGCTGATTGTTATTTTGATTTTCCACAAAGCTTACATTACAATACCCAAATCCGACTTTTTTGACAAAAGCGGCGGTAACATTTTGGCGCTTAATTAGAAAGATTGCACCAAAAATCCTTTTTCCCTTAATTTTCAAATTGTTTCAAGCTTCAAACAAGGAAGGAATGATACCTCATCATGAAAAAACCATTATTGACCGCATTAATCGCCTTGGCCTTGGCTGCCTGCGGCGGCGCAAATGAGAAAAGCACCGAGCAAAAAACCGATAACCAGCCAGCTACGGCTTCTGCCGCCAATACCAATGGCTTACCCAAAACTGATGCTTTGAACATTTACAACTGGTCCAACTACGTTGACGAGACCACGGTTGACGAGTTCAAGAAAAACTCCAAACTGAAGCTAACTTACGATTTATACGAAAATAACGAAACACTGGAAGCCAAAGTGCTGACCGGCAAATCGGGTTATGATTTGGCGGTACCCGGCATTGCGTTCCTGCCGCGCCAAATCCAAGCAGGCGCGTATCAAAAAGTACATAAAGACCTGATTCCCAATTATAAAAACATTGACCCTGAGCTGCTGAAAATGCTGCAAGAAGCGGATCCGGGTAATGAATATGCCGTTCCCTATTTCTCCGGCGTGAACACGCTGGCGATTACCGCCAAAGGTAAAGAGCTGCTGGGCGGCCAATTGCCTGAAAACGGCTGGGATTTGCTGTTCAAACCCGAATACACCAACAAACTGAAATCCTGCGGCATCGTGTTGTGGGACAGCCCCAGTGAAATTTTCCCGATTGTATTGAATTACTTGGGCAAAGATCCGAAAGCCACCAATAACGAAGACATTCAGGCAACCGCAGATGTGCTGAAAGCGGTACGCCCCGATGTGAAGCGCTTCAGCCCTTCTTATATCGATGAGTTGGCACGCGGCGATATCTGCTTAACCGCAGGTAACGGCGGCGACTTGAACATGGCGAAGAAACGCTCTGAAGAAGCCGGAGGCAAAGTCGGCATCGAAGTGTTGACGCCGAAAGGCATGGGCTTCTGGATTGAATCTTGGGTGATTCCGAAAGACGCGAAAAACATCGCCAATGCTCACCAGTACATCAACTGGACGCTGGAACCTGAAGTCGCGGCCAAAAATGGCGACTTCGTGACCTTCGCCCCGGCCAGCCTTCCCTCACACAAGCTGATGGATCAAAAACTGGTAGCCGTTCGCTCGATTTTCCCGAATGCGGAAGACATGAAAAATGGTTTCCTGATGCCGCAAATCAGCGACAGCTCGAAGAAAACCATTGTTTCTCACTGGCAAAAACTGAAAGCCGGCAACTAAATCCAACCGGCCAAAAAACCGCCCTTGAAATAAGGGCGGTTTTTTTTCAGACAGGCTTATGCCACCAATATCCGCCACACTTGTTATAATTATATTTTCCCTTTCATTCATCAGCATTAAGGATAAGCCCATGCAGTTTTCACGATTCGGCCAAAAATTCACCCGCAACAGCGGCATTTTGCAATTGATGGATGATTTGGGCAACGCGCTCAACAGCGACAAGCCGGTGAACATGCTGGGCGGCGGTAATCCCGCCCGCATCGCCGAAGTAAATGCCGTTTACCGCGAAGTGCTGCAACAGTTGGTCGACAATACCGACGGCGTGGAAAGCATAGGCAATTATTCCACCCCTCAGGGCGACGCCCGTTTTATCAATGCCTTAGTAAAATTTTTCAACGCGCAATACGGCTGGAATTTAACTGCCGACAACATCGCGCTCACCAACGGCTCGCAAAACGCTTTTTTCTATTTATTTAACCTGTTTGGCGGCCGTTTCGACGATGATAGCGAAAAATCCATCCTGCTGCCGCTCGCGCCCGAATACATCGGTTATGCCGATGCCCACATCGACAAACCTCATTTTATCTCCGTACCGCCCGCCATCGAAGCGGTGGAACACAACGGTCAGAGCGGTTTCTTCAAGTACCGGGTGGATTTCGATGCACTAGAACAACTGCCCGCCTTGCGCGAAGGCAAAATCGGTGCGATTTGCTGTTCGCGCCCGACCAACCCCACTGGCAACGTGCTCACCGACGAAGAAATGAACCGCCTTGATGCACTCGCGCAGGCTCACGGCATTCCGCTGATTATCGATAATGCATACGGCATGCCGTTCCCCAATATCATTTACAGCGATGCTACTTTAAACTGGCATGAAAACATTATTTTGTGTTTCAGCCTCTCCAAAGTCGGCCTGCCCGGCGCGCGCACCGGCATCATCGTGGCCACCCCGCAAGTGATCAAAGCCATCAGCTGCCTCAACGCGATTGTGAATCTGGCACCCACCCGCTTCGGTGCTGCCGTTGCTACGCCGCTGCTGGAAGACGGTCGCCTGAAAGCTTTGTCCGACAACGTGATTCAGCCTTATTACCGCCGCCAGGCCGAAACCGCGATTGCACTGTTGCAACAAGCTTTGGCAGGTTATCCGCTGCGGATACACAAGCCCGAAGGCGCGATTTTTCTGTGGCTGTGGTTTGAAGGTTTACCCATCAGTTCGCAAGAGTTGTACCAACGCTTAAAAGCCAAAGGCACGCTGATTATCCCCGGCGAACATTTTTTCGTCGGCCTCGATACCGCCGATTACCACCACGCTCACGAGTGCATCCGCATGAGCATCGCGCAGAGCGACGAAGTATTGCAAAAAGGCATTGCCGCCATCGGT
>CALFOA010000358.1 GCA_937919795.1 uncultured Neisseria sp. | reverse complement strand
TTTGGATGGTGTAGGGGTTGAAAGTGAGGTTCAACGACTGCTCAACAAATGTTTGGCAATGTTTTTCCCAATCCACATCGGGATAGGCCACCATGTGCGCGTTGTAGTTGCCGACCGCTCCGTTGATTTTGCCCAGAAATTCCTGCGCTGCCAATTGTTTAATCTGGCGTTGCAGGCGGAACAATACGTTGGCGATTTCTTTGCCCAAGGTAGACGGGGTGGCGGGCTGGCCGTGGGTACGGCTCATCATCGGCACCGCGGCCAAGTCGTGCGCCATTTGTTGCAGCTTGGTGGTGATTTCCGCCAATTTCGGTAGCAGCACGGCTTCGCGCGCTTCTTGCAGCATCAGCGCGTGCGACAGGTTGTTGATGTCTTCGCTGGTACAAGCGAAATGGATAAACTCGCTCACCGCCAATACTTCCGGCACACCGGCAAAACGCTCTTTCAGCCAGTATTCGATCGCTTTTACGTCGTGGTTGGTGGTGGCTTCGATCGCTTTCACCGCCGCGGCATCGTCTAGCGAAAAATTGGCGATCACTTGATCGATTTCATCAATGGTAAAGTCGCTGAACGCGGGTACTTCGGCGATTTTCGGCTCGGCCGCCAGCGCTTTGAGCCAGCTCAATTCCACTTTCACCCGCGCCTTCATCAGGCCGTATTCGGAGAAAATCGGGCGCAGCGCTTCAACGGATTTGGCGTAACGCCCGTCCAGCGGGGAGAGGGCGGCGATGGAGTTAATCATTTCGATATCCTGTGTAGAACGGGTTGGACAGATAGAGGTTTTTGCCAAATAGTTTGAAATCATGTGGATTTCCCTAATGACGTCAATTTATATTCAGGGTAATGCTTAGAAACTTTTTTGCAAAGACCTCAGATATTTAAGGCCTGAATTATAACATCAAGCGAAAGCAGGGGCTTGCATAATGTCTGCATCATGAAAACAGAAACATCATTCAAGCCCCTCTATCGCTAATGCCTGTCTGAAAAAACGGGCTTTATTTTTGCGGCGTATAAATCTGATCAAACAAGCCGCCGTCGTCGAAGAAGCGTTTCTGCGCCTCCTGCCAGCCGCCGAATTCTTTCTCAATAGTCACCAGTTTCAAATCGGGGAACTGGTGTTTAAATTCGGTTTTCACTTTTTCATCCACCGGGCGGAAATAATTTTTCGCAATCATGCGCTGCGCGTCTTCGCTGTAAAGATGCTTCAAGTATTCGGTCGCCACTTCGCGGGTGCCTTTGGCATCGGCCACCGAATCGACCACCGCTACCGGCGGTTCGCACAGAATCGACAGGCTCGGTGTAACAATTTCATATTCGCCGGCCGCCTCTTTCAGCGACAAATGCGCTTCGTTTTCCCAAGCCAGCAATACATCGCCCAGATTGCGTTGGGTAAACGAAATGGTCGAGGCGCGCGCACCGGCATCCATCACCGGCACCCGTTTATACAACTCGCTCACAAACGCTTGCGCCGTTTCGTCGCTGCCGCCGGGCTGGTTTTTCGCCCACGCCCAAGCGGCTAAGAAATTCCAACGCGCGCCGCCGGAAGTTTTCGGATTGGGGGTAATCACCTGCACATCACCCTTCACCAAATCGCCCCAGTCTTTGATGTTTTTCGGATTGCCCTTGCGCACCAAAAACACAATGGTTGAAGTGTAGGGCGTGCTGTTGTGCGGCAGCGCTTTTTGCCAATCCGGTTTGATTAACTGCTTACCGTCGCGGTTGAGCGAATCAATGTCCGCCGCCAAGGCTAAAGTAACCACGTCCGCCTTCAAGCCGTTGCGTACCGACAAAGCCTGCTTGCCCGATCCGCCGTTCGATTGCTGAATGTTTACTTGCTGGCCGGTTTTCTGCTGCATGGCGGGCCCATGCCCGAACTGAAGCCGTCGGCATCAAAAAAGGCCCTTTCCGTCATCAAGCCCGAGCAATACGCCTACATGTCCCAGATGTTCGTCATTTTCTGGGTGGCGACGCTGTGCTGGATACTCCTCAACCCTCCGGGGCTGGAATCC
>CALFOA010000357.1 GCA_937919795.1 uncultured Neisseria sp. | reverse complement strand
CAGCTCAAACGCCTGAAGTCTAAGCGTAAGATCTCGTTCTGGTATGGTGCCCGCTCGAAACGCGAGATGTTCTATGTAGAAGATTTCGATATGCTGCAAGCGGAAAACGACAACTTCGAATGGCATGTTGCCCTTTCCGATCCGCAACCGGGCGACGATTGGGACGGCTACACCGGCTTTATTCACAACGTGATTTATGAAAACTACCTCAAAAATCACGAAGCGCCTGAAGATTGTGAGTTTTATATGTGCGGCCCGCCCATCATGAATGCTTCGGTGATCAAAATGCTGAAAGATTTGGGCGTAGAAGATGAAAACATCCTGTTGGATGATTTCGGTGGCTAAATCATAACTGCCCGTATCATAAGAAGGCCGTCTGAACCCTGTGTTTCAGACGGCCTTTACGGCAAAAACCGAGACAGATAAACATGATGAAATTAATCAAACGAGCAGTACGATATCTACTGTTATTATGCACTGCCGCATTGGTGTTGACGGCTTGCGGCAACAAAGACACAGCCCAACTGACCGCCTTTAGCGGCAAAACCATGGGCACCACTTACAGCGTAAAATATTGGTCGGCTGGCGAGCAAACTTTGCCTGAGCCTGCCAAAGTACAAATGCAGATGGATGCCTTGCTGGTGGAAGTAAACCGGCAGATGTCTACCTACCAACCGGATTCCGAAATCAGCCGTTTCAACCAAATGCCCGCCTCGGCGGACAATATGCCGATTTCGGCCGACTTTGCCGAAGTGCTCACAGAAGCGGTACATCTCAACCAACTCACCAAAGGCGCGCTGGATGTTACGGTCGGGCCGCTGGTTAATTTATGGGGTTTCGGGCCGGATAAAACCATTACCCATAGCCCGGATGCCGCGCAGCTGGCCGCAGCGAAAAAGATAATCGGCATCGACAAATTGCGCTTCCAACCCAACAGCAGCGGTGCCACGCTGGGCAAAACGGTTGACGGGGTGTATCTCGATTTATCCTCCATCGCCAAGGGGTTTGCGGTAGACAAATTAGCACAACATCTCGATAGCTTGGGGGTGGCCAATTATCTGGTGGAAATCGGCGGTGAATTGCGCGGCAAAGGCCGCAATGCCAAGCAACAACCTTGGCATGTGGGTATTGAACAGCCGCAATTGGTGCAGGCGCAGGCAACACAAGTCGTGGTACCATTAGACAACCGCGCCCTCGCCACTTCGGGTGATTACCGCAATTTTCACAGCGACGAAAGCGGGCGCCGTCTGTCGCACATTATTGATCCGCAAAGCGAGCAGCCCATCAACCACAATCTGGCCTCGGTGAGCGTGGTGGCCGACAACACCATGCGCGCCGACGGCTTGGCGACCGGCCTGTTTGTACTGGGCGAAGAACGCGCCATGGCTCTGGCCAAACAACATAATCTGGCGATCTTTTTGATTGTGAAAACCCAAGACGGCTTTACTACCCGTATGTCGCCGGCCTTCCAACAACTATTGGCCACCCAAAGCCGCTAAACTTTTATTCCGGTGAACAGCAATCCCCCTCACCGGCAAACGGAGCACAACATGAAAATTTTTATTCTCACTTTCGGTTTTTTCCTCTTGGTGATTTTCGGTATGGCCATCGGCTATATCCTGAAACGTCGCAGCATCAAAGGCAGCTGCGGCGGTATTGCCGCCATCGGTATGGAAAAAGTCTGCGATTGCGATACGCCCTGCGCCCGCCGCCGTGCCGAAATGGCTAAGCAGCAAACGCTAGGTGGATGATGTCATCCAAACATTGGGGATGAATTTCTGCGTAATAGTTTAACCTACCAACAAAAATGCCTGTCTGAAAACTTTTAGTTTTGTTTTCAGACAGGCATTTTATTGGTTCACTGCTTCAGATATTTACCCAAAAATCAGTCTTCATAAGCTTCCATCGGCGGGCAGGAGCACACCAAATTCTTATCGCCGAACACATCATCGACCCGGTTCACGCTCGGCCAGAATTTGTTGTCGCGAGTATAGGCCAGCGGGAACACGGCTTCTTCGCGGGTGTAAGGTCTGTCCCATTCACCGGCTACGTCAAACGCGGTATGCGGGGCGTTCACCAGCGGGTTGTTGTCTTTCGCCCACTCGCCGTTTTGCACTTTCAACACTTCCTGCTTGATGGATTTCAGCGCGGCGATAAAGCGGTCGAGTTCGGCCTTGCTTTCGCTCTCGGTCGGCTCGATCATCAGCGTGCCGGCCACTGGGAAGGATACGGTGGGGGCGTGGAAGCCGTAGTCCATCAGACGTTTGGCGATGTCGGTTTCGGTGATGCCGCTCTCGGCTTTCAGCGGGCGCAGGTCAACGATACATTCGTGTGCCACGCGGCCGTTTTTGCCGGTGTAGAGAATCGGATAATCTTCGCTCAGCGATTTGGCCACATAGTTGGCGTTCAGCAAGGCCCACTGGGTGGCCTGCTCCATGCCTTGTTTGCCCATCATGGTGATGTACATCCAGGTAATCGGCAGAATGCTGGCGGAACCATACGGCGCGGCGGAAACGGCGCTCATGCCTTCGGTGGCACCGATAACGGGCGACACCACATGGCTGGGGGCGAACGGCGCGAGATGCGCTTTCAAACCGATCGGTCCCATGCCGGGGCCGCCGCCGCCGTGCGGGATACAGAAGGTTTTGTGCAGGTTCATGTGCAACACGTCGGCACCCACTTCGGCGGGCTGCATGATGCCGATTTGGGCGTTCATGTTCGCACCGTCCATATACACTTGGCCGCCGTGCTCATGCACGATTTGGCAGATGTCGCGGATGCCTTCTTCGTACACGCCGTGGGTGGAAGGATAAGTAATCATCAGCGCGCCCAAGTTGTCTTTGTGCTCGGCGGCTTTGACTTTCAAATCCTCGATATCGACGTTGCCTTTTTCATCGGTTTTCACCACCACCACTTTCATGCCCAGCATATTGGCCGTAGCGGGGTTGGTGCCGTGGGCGGACTGCGGAATCAGGCACACATCTCGGTTTGCTTGGCCGTTGGCTTCGTGGAAGCGGCGGATGGCCAGCAAACCGGTGTACTCACCCTGCGCACCGGAATTGGGCTGGATGGCGATCGCATCGAAGCCGGTAATCGCTTTAAGCTGTTCCTGCAAATCGCTCAGAAGCTGTTGATAGCCTTGGGTTTGATCGGCCGGAGCGAACGGGTGGATATTGGCGAACTCCGCCCAAGTAATCGGCAGCATTTCGGCGGTAGCGTTCAGCTTCATGGTACACGAACCGAGTGAAATCATGCTGCGGTTCATCGCCAAATCGCGCTCTTCCAGTTTTTTCAGGTAACGCAGCATTTCGTGTTCGGTGTGATAACGGTTGAACACTTCGTGGGTAAGGATTTCATCGCTGCGCAACAGGTTTTCAGACAGGCATTGCGGTGCTTCGGCAGGCAGGGTCAAACTAGATTGGCCGGTGAACAGCATATGCAATACCGCCACATCTTCGCGCGTACTTTCTTCGTGGAAGGCCGCCGCCAGCACATTATCGTTCACACGGCGCAGGTTGTAGCCCGCATTCAACGCACTTTGATAAACCGCATCAGCTTGCGCTTTGCTGCCGCAATCCACCGCTACGGTGTCGAAAAATACTTCATGCACCACTTTCAGGCCGTCTGAATTGTTCAGCGAACCGGCAAATGCCGCCGCCAGCGCGTGAATGCGGTTGGCAATGCGTTTTACCCCTTTGGGGCCGTGGTAAACGGCATACATACCGGCCAAATTCGCCAGCAAAGCCTGCGCGGTACAGATATTGGACGTGGCTTTTTCGCGGCGGATATGCTGCTCGCGGGTGGACAAAGCCATACGCAGCGCGGGCTTGCCGGAAGCGTCTTTCGATACGCCGATGATGCGGCCGGGCGCCGAGCGTTTGAATTCGTCTTTAAAGGCAAAATAAGCTGCGTGCGGGCCACCGAAGCCCATCGGCACGCCGAAGCGCTGGGTGTTGCCGAGCGCAATATCGGCGCCGAGTTCGGCCGGCGATTTCAACAACACCAAGCTCATCACATCGGCGGCCACCGCCACAATCACGCCTTTTTCTTTCAGGCTGCCGATGATGCCTTGCAAATCGACCACATCGCCGTCTTTGCCGACATATTGCAGCAAAGCACCGAAATAATCGCCGTCAGCAGCGGTTTGAACGTCGCCCACCACCAGCTCGAAACCGAAATATTTGGCACGGGTTTTCATCACGTCCAGCGTTTGCGGCAACACACGCGCATCAACAAAGAATTGATTGGATTTAGACTTACCCACACGCTTGGCCATCGCCATCGCTTCGGCGGCAGCAGTGGCTTCGTCCAGCAAAGAAGCACCGGCGGTATCGAAGCCGGTTAAGTCCAAACACATTTGCTGGAAGTTCAACAAAGCCTGCAAACGCCCTTGCGCAATCTCGGCCTGATACGGAGTGTAGGCGGTGTACCAACCCGGATTTTCCAGCACGTTGCGCAGAATCACATTGGGCAGACGGGTCGGGTAATAGCCCAAACCGATATAGCTTTTGTTCACTTTATTGCGCGACGCCAGCGCTTTGATTTTCGCCAGCGCATCGGCTTCGGTAAGTGCTTCGGGCAGATTGAGTTCAGACGGCATACGAATACTCTGCGGCACGGTATTTTCAATAAAACCGGCCATATTTTGCTCGCCCAAAGCGGCCAGCAAGGCAGCCTCGTCATCAAAATTAATGTGGCGCGCCGCAAATTCGTTATTATTAAATAAGTCGTTGAAATTCATGTTTTCCTCTGTATCTCGGCAAATGGCAGCGCCCGAAAATGCGCCGCCCGAAAGCCGGAATTCTATCTGATTTCCACTTTTTTTTGAAGACGACAAAACAGTATTCGAACAGCAATCAAACAGAAGTTTTTCAGACAGGCATTGCCTGTCTGAAAAGTAATCAAAATATGATTCAAGAAGAAACAACAGATAGCAGAAAAATCGCTATTTTCACTGCAATATATCGAAAGATGGCAATAGAATTTGCCGGATTTAATCTATGCCCAACGGCAGCAAAACCACCTCACCCGGCGATACTTGGAGATAACCGCCGCTATTACCGTACCAATCCGGCAACACATAACGTGGCACAGTATGCCCGTTAAACAGATGCTCGTGCACCGCTGGGCGGTGGGTATGGCCGTGAATCATCGCGGCGGCCTGCGGATATCGAGTTAAAGCGGCTTGAACGCCTTGTTCGGTCACATCCGAAACAGGGGTATGCCCCATTGCCTGCTTTTTCTGTTTGCTGGCGGCACGAAGTTTGGCGGCCACTTTTTGGCGGCGGCTTTGCGGCAGCGACAACAGCAGTTTTTGTACCAATCGGCAGCGGATAATGCGGCGGAAGCGTTGGTAGGAAACATCGGCGGTACACATTTCATCGCCGTGTGAAATCAGATAGTTTTGGCCGTATAGCTGAACCACTTGCTGCTCGGGCAACAACGTAATGCCCGCTTGCTTGGCATAGCGTTTGCCGAGCAGAAAATCGCGGTTGCCGCAGATAAAATACACCGGCGCGCTTTGGCTGAAGGTTTTCAGCGCAACGGCTGCTTCGGCGGCGATGTTGCTGAGAATATCGTCGCCCAACCACACTTCGAAAAAATCGCCGAGAATATACAACGCGTCCACCCTGCCCTGCCAGCTTTGCAAAGCTTGCAAAAACAGGCGGTTCAGCTCGGGGGTGTCGTCGGAAAGGTGTAAATCGGCGATAAAAATGGTTTGCGACATAGCGAAAAATGAGAAAGAATCAGCCCGCATCATAACGCATTAGTAAGGCATCCTCCAACTTTCAGACAGGCCTATTTATCCATACCAAACTTAGCAATCAAAATGGCACACACCTGCACCGCCAACAGCAACCACACCACCCCTTGCCAGCCCGCTTGTGCGTAAGCCAAACCACACAACCAAGCGCCGATGGTGCCGCCGCCGTAGTAACCAAAATAATACAAGCCGGAAGCCAACGATCGCCCTTCTTTCACATTAACCGCGATGTAGCTGATGGTGGCCGTTTGCGTGATAAACACGCCGGAAGACATAATGGTTAAGGCCGCCACAATCACCGGCAGCGGTGAAAATAAGGTAGCCACCACTCCGGTCATCGATAAGCCTACCGCCACCATCACCGCGCGCGTACTGCCAAAGCGGCTGATTAAGCGCGCCGACAGCGGGGTAATCACCATACCGATTAAATATATACTAAAGATATTGGCCAAACTGCCGCTATTGAGCCGGTAAGGTTCGTCGGCCAGATAAAGATTGATATAGGTGAAACAGCCCACCAGCGACCACAACACGCAAGCCCCCAGCGCGCAAGCGGCCAACAGCTGGCGGTTATGCAGATGTTTTTTCAGGGTACGCAAAGCATCGCCGATATGCGGTTTGGCGACAAAGTTTTGCGAAGCCGGCAACTGATTGGCCACAAACAGCGCACACGCCACACACACCGCCGCCATAATATAAAACGCGGTGCGCCAGCCGGTGAGTTCGCTCAAATGGCCGAGCAGAAAGCGGCCGAGAAAACCGCCGCTTACCGTACCCGACACATACAGCGACATCAGCTGCGTCATCGCCTTACCGCCGAACTCCTCGCCGACATAGGCAATCAGCACCACCGTAATCCCCGGAATCGCCAAGCCTTGTAAAAAGCGGTATAACAACATCTGGTCTATGGTGGTAACACCCGAGATTAACGCGGTCGGCAAGGCCAGAAACAGCAGCGAACCAATGATTAAGCCTTTGCGGCCAACGGCATCCGAGAGCATACCGATAAACGGCGAAATCAAAGCCACCCCCAATACCGTTGCCCCCACCGCCATCCCCGCCTGCACTTCGCTAGCGTTCAAATCCCACACCAGCAACGGCAAAATCGCCTGCACGGAATACACTTGAAAAAAAGCAGAAAGGCCGGTAACAAACACCGCAATTTTCAGCAACAGATTTAAGGGCTGGCTCATAAAGTTTTCAGACAGGCATTAATAGTGGAATCAAATAAATAACCGATATAAAGCGGCAAACCAACGTTGTAGCAGTTGTTTTAGTGTTTCACTATATCGTAAACAAGTAAATGAAAATATTCTACCCCAGGGCTGTTAACAATTAACCAGCGAAGAGTTTTTTTGAGGAAACAAACGTAGCAAGGTTAGACATCTTACAAGTATTTTTGACGAAGTAGACGTGAATTGTTAGCCCAAAATACCGCATACTCGGGCTTGTCCCGAGCATCTCTCATTAGAATCGGTTCCGTACTAATGTACTGTCTGCCGCTCGCTGCCTTGTATCAATTCTTTATTACTTTCACTATAAACCATACAAAAAGCCCGGCTGTTACCAACCGGGCTTTTCTCTGCTTAATCAAAGCAATAAGCTTTACAAGCTATAATACATCTCAAATTCTACCGGATGCGGTGCCATGCGCAGGCGGCGTACGTCTTCTTCTTTGAAGGCGATGTAGCTGTCTACCCATTCTTTGCTGAACACACCGCCGCGGGTTAAGAACTCGTGGTCGGCACGCAAAGCTTCCAAGGCCTCTTCCAAAGAAGCGCATACGGTCGGCACTTGCGCATCTTCTTCCGGCGGCAGGTCGTACAGGTTTTTACTGGCCGGCTCGCCCGGATGGATTTTGTTTTGGATACCGTCCAAACCGGCCATCATCAAGGCGGCGAAGCACAAGTAAGGGTTGGCAGTCGGATCCGGGAAACGCGCTTCGATGCGGCGGGCTTTGCTGCTGTTCACAAACGGAATGCGGATGGAAGCCGAGCGGTTTTTCGCCGAATAAGCCAGTTTCACCGGCGCTTCAAAGTGCGGCACCAAGCGTTTGTAAGAGTTGGTCGACGGATTGGTAATCGCATTCAAGGCTTTAGCGTGTTTGATGATGCCGCCGATGTAATACAGCGCCATTTCGCTCAAACCGGCATAGCCGTCGCCGGCAAACAGGTTTTGGCCGTCTTTCCAAATCGATTGGTGAACGTGCATACCGCTGCCGTTGTCGCCCATCATCGGCTTCGGCATAAAGGTCGCGGTTTTGCCGTAGGCGTGCGCGACGTTGTGCACCACATATTTGTAGATCTGAATTTCGTCCGCTTTTTTGGTCATGGTGTTGAAGCGGGTAG
>CALFOA010000356.1 GCA_937919795.1 uncultured Neisseria sp. | reverse complement strand
ATCAGCGCTTGAAGATTAGGTAATACTGGGCTTTATGCTTTTTTTTTGCCCGTAAGGGCAAATGTGGGCGAGCCGCCCGCGCTCCCAGCCCTGTGCGGTATAAAATAAGGCTTAAATCCTTATTCAACCTTCATGGCTTGAGCGTGGTCAAACCACTATCATAATAAAACATTTAGAATGAAACTATGATGCAACGCTTCAACATCCACTTATTTTAATAACAGAGAAAGCACAAAAATGGAAATTATCCACACCGATGTAGCGATTGTCGGCGCCGGCGGAGCCGGTTTGCGGGCGGCAATCGAAATTGCCCGCGCCGCGCCGGATAAAACCGTACACCTGATTTCCAAGGTCTATCCGATGCGCAGCCATACCGTGGCCGCCGAAGGCGGTTCGGCAGGTGTCGTGCGCGACGACGACTCTTTGGAAAACCATTTCAACGACACGGTTTCCGGCGGCGACTGGCTGTGCGAACAAGATGTGGTGCAGTATTTTGTTGAGCACGCCACCGAAGAAATGATTCAGCTTGAACACTGGGGCTGCCCGTGGTCGCGGCTGCCTGATGGTCGCGCCAATGTGCGCCGTTTTGGTGGCATGAAGATTCCGCGCACTTGGTTTGCGGCGGACAAAACCGGCTTCCACATGCTGCACACGCTGTTTCAAACCTCGCTGCAATACCCGAATATTCAGCGTTTAGACGAACATTTCGCGCTGGATTTATTGGTGGACAACGGCCGGTTGCAAGGCGTGTTGTGTTACGACCTGCAAAACGGCACGGCGCGCGCAGTGCAGGCCAAGAGCGTGATTATTGCCACCGGCGGCGCCGGGCGCGTGTTTGCCTTCAATACCAACGGCGGCATCGTCACCGGCGACGGCATGGCGATGGCCTACCGCCACGGCGTGCCGCTGCGCGATATGGAATTCGTGCAATACCACCCCACCGGCCTGCCCGGCTCGGGTATTTTGATGACCGAAGGTTGTCGCGGTGAGGGCGGTATTCTGGTGAATAAAGACGGCTACCGCTACCTGCAAGATTACGGCCTCGGCCCGGAAACCCCGGTGGGCGAGCCGAAAAACAAATACATGGAATTGGGGCCGCGCGACCGCCTGTCGCAAGCGTTCTATCACGAATGGAAAGCAGGCCGCACCGTTTCCACCCCGCGCGGCGACGTGGTGTATTTAGATTTACGCCATTTGGGTGAGGCTTTTATCAACGAGCGGCTGCCGTTTATCCGCTCGCTGGCGCAGAAATTTGCCGGTGTCGATCCGGTGAGCGAGCCGATTCCAGTGCGCCCGACCGCGCACTACACCATGGGCGGCATCGAAACCGACGGCCGCTGCCAAACCCGCCTACCCGGCCTGTTTGCCGTAGGCGAATGCGCTTCGGTGGGCTTGCACGGTGCCAACCGCTTGGGTTCCAACTCTTTGGCCGAATTGTGCGTATTCGGCAAAGTGGCGGGCGAAGACGCGCTCAAACATGCAGAAACCGCTGCTGACGGCTTGAGCCATGAAGCGTTTGCCGAGTTGGCGCAACAAGCCTATCAGCCGTTTGAAGCCTTGAAAAACCGTACCGACGGCACCGAAAAACCGGCCGACATCCGCCGCGAACTGGGTGCGATGATGGAAGCGGAAGTAGGCATTTACCGCAGCGCAGAAAACGGCGCACGCGCCAAAGCCGCTATTCGCGAGTTAAAAGCGCGCTACCAAAACGTGCGGGTAACCGACCATGCCGACACCTACAACACCGACTGGATGACCACCGTAGAGCTGGGTTATCTGCTGGATGTGGCTGAGGCGATGATTTATTCCGCCGATGCGCGCACCGAATCGCGCGGCGCCCACCAGCGGCTGGATTTCCCCGAACGCGACGACGAGCATTTCCTCAAGCACACGCTGAGTTTTTACCGCGCCGATGCAGAGCCGCAGCTTGAATACAGCAACGTGTTGATTACCCAATCCCAGCCCGCCAAACGGGTGTATGGTGCAGAAGGGGAGAAAAAATCATGAGCCAAACGATTACCTTGGAAGTGATGCGCTACCGCCCCGGCGTGGATGCAAAACCGTGGCCGCAGGCGTTTCAGATTGAGTGGACGCAGGATATGTCGATACTTGATGCGCTGGCGTTGATTAAAGACGATTTCGAGCCGGAGCTGGCCTACCGCTGGTCGTGCCGCATGGAAGTGTGCGGCTCTTGCGGCATGGTGGTGAACGGCGAGCCTAAACTGGCCTGTTCGACCTTTGTGCGCGATTATGCCGCCAAGGGCAAGATTACCGTGGGCGCGTTGGATCAGTTTCCGATTGAAAAAGACCTGATTGTCGATGCCGATCCGTTTATCCAAAAACTCGAATCGGTGAAGCCCTATATCATCAGCAAAAAAGCGCGACCCCTGTCTGAAAAAGAGCATAAGCAAACCCCGGCGCAGTTGGCTAAATTCAAGCAATACACTATGTGCATCAACTGTATGCTGTGTTATCAGGCCTGCCCACAGGTCGGCATCAATGCCGATTTTCTGGGGCCGGCCGCCACCGCGCTGGCGCACCGCTACAACCTCGATAACCGCGACAGCGGCAAGGCGCAACGCTTCAAAGTGATGAATGATGAAAACGGCATCTGGCCGTGCACCTTCGTCGGCTATTGCTCGGAAGTGTGCCCGAAACACGTGGATCCGGCCGGTGCCATCCAGCAGGTGAAAGCCGCTGCCGTGCCGTTCTGGGCAATCTCGCAACTGCAAAAAGAGGAGGAGTCGAAATGAGCCGTAAACCTTATGTGGCCAAGCAATCGGCCAATTGGTATCTGCAAAACCGCTTCTTCAAGCTTTATATGCTGCGCGAGCTGACCAGCGTGCCGGTGGCGCTGGCGGCATTGAACCTGTTTTGGGGTCTGGCTGCTTTGGCGGGCAGCGCCGAAGCTTGGGCGGCTTGGGCGGGTGCGCAAACCCATCCGCTGGTGGTGGTATTCAACCTGATTGCGATTGCCGCTGCCTGCTTCAACAGCAAAACCTGGTTTGAAGCCATTCCCAAAGCCATGCCGATTCAAAAAGGCGAAACCTTCGTGCCCGCGCAAAAACTGATTCGCGCGGCGTGGGGGGCGTTTGCGGCGGTATTTGTGTTGTTGGTATTGACGGTGTTGATTTTTGCCTAGGAGAAAATGATGAGTAATAAACACATGAAACCCGTATATTGGGGCATTTTCTCTGCGGGCGGCACCGTGGCCGCGCTGCTGCTGGCACCGCTATTGCTGGTGTTGTGCGTGTTGCTGCCGTTCGGCATTTTGGGCAGCCCCGCCGATTTCTACGAGAGCCTGCACGCCTTGGCCGCCAATAAACTGGTGTATCTGATTTTGGCCGCGCTGATTTTCAGCATCCTTTGGCACGGCGTGCACCGCTTTTACTATATCCTGCACGATATGCACGTTCATGTCGGCAACCGCACCCGCTGGGGATTTTACGGCTTTGCGATAGTGGTATTTCTGTTTGTTTTGCTGATAGGCTGGTTTTAGAACGCACAGTCAATCAGTCGAAAGCATTAAGCCTTTTTCTGTTTGCGGTTGGATCGCTTGATTCACTATGATGATAAAATTTGAGTCATTACCGCCTGAAGAAGGAGTGTTTATGCGTTTGCTTGCTGCCGTTTTGCTCAGTTTGGCCGCATTGCCGGTTTCCGCTAAAGAGTTAACCGTCTCCGCCGCCGCCAGCCTGAAAGACGCGTTTCAGGAAATTTCTGCACAATATCAACGCCAACACCCGGGCGTAACGGTACGCCTGAATACCGCAGGCTCGGGCGCCTTGGTGCAGCAGTTGCGGCAGGGCGCGCCGGTGGATGTGCTGGCCACCGCCGATCAGGTGTCGATGGATAAGGCGGCCGAAAACAAGAGCATCGACGGCGCAACGCGCAAGACATTTGTGCGCAACGATTTGGTGTTGGTGGTGCCGAAAAACAGCAAGCTGCGGCTGCAAAGCCCGGCCAATTTAAAGCAAAGCGGCGTAAAGCGCATTGCCTTGAGCAACCCGGATAGCGTCCCCGCCGGCCGCTACGCCAAAGCGGCCTTGAGCAAAGCCGGGCTGTTTGATGCGCTCAAGCCCAAGCTGATTACCACCCAAAGCGTGCGCCAGTCGCTCGATTATGTGGCGCGCGGCGAAGTGGATGCCGGTTTTGTGTATCGCACCGATGCCGCGCTGATGGCGAATAAAGTGAGCATCAGCGCCACCGTGCCGCCGGATACGCCGGTGTCTTATCCGATAGCCGTGGCCGCCAACAGCCGCGATAAGGCCGAAGCGCGACGCTTTGTCGATTTCGTGCTGTCGCCTGCCGGGCGTAAGGTGTTGGATAAGTACGGTTTTAGCCGTCCGTGAAAATAGCTATAAAAGAATGCCTGTCTGAAAAATAAGCGTAGTGGGTTTTCGCGAGGCTTATTTTTCAGACAGGCATACTTTACAATAAACCCTGTAAGCTTTTCTTTCAATCATCGCTACACACATAACCCCATCACTATGTTTACCGAAGCTTGGCCGGCCTTGAGTCTGTCGCTGAAAGTGGCTTTTTGGGCCACCGCACTCAACCTGATACTCGGTGTGGCCGTCGGCCTGCTGCTGGCGCGCCGTCGTTTTCCCGGCCGCGACCTGCTCGATACCGTGCTGACGCTGCCGATGGTGTTGCCGCCCACCGTATTGGGCTATTACCTGCTGGTGGTGTTTGGCCGCAACGGCAGCATCGGCGCGTGGTTGCAGGAAACCTTCGGCTTTAGCCTGATTTTTACTTGGCAGGGCGCGGTGTTGGCGGCGATGGCGGTGACTTTCCCGCTGGTGTGCAAACCGGCGCGGGCGGCGTTTGAAGAAGTGAACCCGCAGTTGGAACAAGCCGCGCGGGTATTGGGTTTATCGGAAACCGCCGTTTTCCTGCGGGTCACCCTGCCACTGGCTTGGCGCGGGATTCTGGCCGGGTTGCTGTTGGGGTTTGCCCGCGCGCTCGGTGAATTTGGCGCCACGCTGATGATTGCTGGCAGCATACCCGGCCAAACACAAACCCTGTCGATTGCTGTATACGAAGCGGTGCAGGCGGGTAACGATGCCTTGGCGGCGGAGTTGGTGCTGCTGATTTCCGCCGTTTGCGTGGCGGTGTTGTGGGGCGCCAACCGATTGGCGAAACCAAAGGGGGTAAGATGAGCGACACCGTATTTGATTTTGCCTTTAACGCCCGCTTCAGCGCCGGTGCCAACCGTTTTACGCTGAACATCAGCTGCCGAAGCGATGCCGCGCGGTTGGCAGTGGTCGGCCCATCCGGCGCCGGCAAAAGCCTGATGCTGCAACTGCTCGCCGGCCTGCAACGCCCGCAAAGCGGCCATGTGAATATCGCCGGCCGCTGCTACGGCGATTTGAGCCGCTTTTTCTGGCTGCCGCCGCAACAACGCCAAGTCGGGCTGGTGTTTCAGGATTACGCATTGTTCCCGCACCTTACCGTCGCGCAAAACATCGCCTTCGGCCTCGATACCGGCTGGCGCAACCCCAAACACCGCCGCTTGCCCGAAGCCGTTTCGTTTTGGCTGGAACGGATGCAGCTTAGCGAAATCGCCGACCACTATCCGCACCAGATTTCCGGCGGCCAACGCCAACGCACCGCACTCGCCCGTTCCTGCATTCCGCAGCCGCGCTGGTTGCTGCTGGACGAACCGTTCTCCGCCTTAGACCCCGATTTGCGCCACCAAATGCGCGAATTAGTGGCCGATGTGCAGCAAGAGTTGAAGATTCCGATGCTGATGATCAGCCACGATCTGGCCGATACCCAGGCGCTGGCCGATGAAGTGATTCGTATGGAAGACGGGATTTTGCAGTATGATAGGGTTGAGATAAGGTGAAGATTTGAAAACAAAAAATGCCTGTCTGAAAGGTTTTCAGACAGGCATTTTTGTTGGATGAAAACGATGGGAATATATGGTATAGTCAGGCCGGTAATAAAAATAACTAAAGGGATAACGAAATGTCTAAAATTAAAACCAGTTTTAATGTTGTAGAAGAAAAATCCGCACGTCTTGCTGTTTTGATTGATGCAGATAATGCGTCTGCACAAACTATTAAAGCTATTTTGGAAGAAACAACCAAATTTGGCGAGGCAACTGTTAAGCGGATATATGGAAATTTTGTTGGTGACAGTGGGAAATGGAAAGCTGTTATTAACGAATATGCAATCAAACCTATGCAGCAATTTGCTTACACTAAAGGTAAAAATGCCACTGATGGTTTTATGATTATTGATGCGATGGACTTGCTTTATACTAACCGCTTTGATGGTTTTTGTATTGTATCAAGTGATAGCGATTTCACAGCATTGGCCATTCGTTTAAAAGAGCAAGGGGTAACAGTTTACGGTTTTGGCAAGGAACAAACGCCGGAAGCTTTTCGTAATGCGTGTAGCCAATTTATCTATGTAGAGAACTTGTTGCCCGAGTTGAAAGTAGCTGATAGCAAGCAAGCTAATGTTGTTCAGCTAGATGTTTTAAGTAGCCATAAGAAAACAACGAAAGACAAGGAAGAGGTTCCAAATGTTTCTACTGAAAACAATCTAGCACAATCCATTGAATTACCTATGGAAACCATCAGAAAAATTTTTGAGCAATTTGATAGTGAGTGGGTAGCGATGACTGCTTTTGGTGCTACGTGGAAGCGGTTGCAAGTAGATTTTGATCCGCGTACCTATGGATGCAAAAAGTTTACTGATTTGGTTAAAAAATACCCTGATGTATTTGGTTATGAAATGCGTTCCAATGCAGATGCGACTCAAGAGCATATGTACGTCAAACTTAAGATATAGCAAGTGTAGGTTGGGTTAGCGCCAGCGTAACCCAACAAAATGCTAATCTTTCAGATAATTTTCCTAATATCCAAC
>CALFOA010000355.1 GCA_937919795.1 uncultured Neisseria sp. | reverse complement strand
GCCAGCCGGAGGCGGCGCCGGTGTAGCGGTTGCCGTGGTGTTCAAAGCTCACCACGCCGACGGTTAAGTGTACTTCGTCGCCCACCTCGTCTTGCACCGAAGCGATGGAATACAGGCGCGGGGTTTGTGCGCGGAACAGGTTAAACAAATCCTGCGCGGCTACGGCAGCGGGATATTGTGCCAACACGCCTACCGGCGGGGTTTGCGCCAAAAATACGTTCAATTCTTCGGCGTTTTCAGACAGGCCTTTCAATTCGTCGCAGCCGGTTAATTCGGCATATTGGCGCACAAATTGCGGGGTGTTTTGAGTGATGTCCAAATCCAGGCTCAACGCGCTGCGGATATCGGCATGGCTGCCGTCGCCTTTTTGAATGGTTTCGCTGCCGTCCAAACCTGCCAGTTGCAGGATTTCGGCGACTAAAGCTTCGTTGTTAATCGGCCACACGCCCAGTGCGTCGCCCGCTTGATAGCGGATGCCGGAACCACTCAAATCGATTTCGATGTGTTGCACGTCTTTTTCGGCATTGCGCGCGGTGATTTTTTGGCGCACCGATAAAGAGGCGGTGTAGGGTTTTTCTTTGGTATAGACCGTGCCGGTTTCGACCACGGCAGCGCTGCTGCTGGCAGCAGGGGCGGCGGCACCGCCGGAAGAAGCTGCCAAATCGGCCACCAGTTTGGTGGTGCTGGCGACCCAAGCATCGGCGGCGGCTTGGAAGTCCAAATCGCAAATGCCTACATCGGCCAGCCGTTTGGCGCCTTGTTTGGCAAAATAAGTATCCAAATCTTTACCGGCTTGGCAGAAACGCTCGTAGCTGGAATCACCCAGGCCCAATACGGCAAAACTCAATCCGCTCAAATCCGGCGCTTTTTTGCCGCTCAATAATTTAAACAGCGGCACCGCTTCTTCCGGCGGCTCGCCTTCGCCTTGGGTGGAGCTCACCAGCAGCACGATGTCTTCATTCGGCAGGTTTTTGCTCTTATAGTCGGCCGCCGCCACCAGTTTGGCATCAACGCCTGCGCCTTCCAGTTTCACCAGCAATTGCTCGGCCACGCGGCGGGCGTTGCCGGTTTGCGAGGCAGACAAAATGGTAACGCGGCGGGCGGGCGCGGCGGAAACGGCTGCGCCGGGTGCGGCCGCAGCCAGCGGCAAATCGGCCGCAGCAGATGCGCCTTGGCTTCTCGCCCAAGCATAACCGGCCAGAAAAGCCAGCTGTTGCGAATTTAAGGCCGCTAATTGGGCGGCGAGTTCGGGAGTAATCGGTGTGCTCATGGAGGTTCCTGAATGGTATTTCTTTGTCAAACTTTACCGTTTTGCCGGGCAAAAGGGAAAGAATGTTCGGTTGTTTGTTTAGTGTGATTGGTTATAACCGGATAGCATGATTGAGTTTTCAGACAGGCATTTGGTTTAGCGACAAGCCTGGGAGCGCGGGCAGCTTGCCCGCATTGGCCGCCACGGCCAACTCAAACTTTGAATGCAAGCGTAGCGCTTGCCTGCGGGCGAGCCGCCCGCGCTCCCAGCACAATGCCTGTCTGAAAACGAACGAAGTGAGTTTCTGCGAAGCTAAACAATCTTTCAGACAGGCATTACACGGCTCAGTATTTAAATCTCAAAACTGTCTTCCGTATCGTTGCCGCTGATCATGCCGGCGGCAACGGTGTGGTTGGTGGCTTCGTCGATCAGAATAAACGCGCCGGTGGCCGGGTTTTCGCTGTAGGCGGTGGCGTTTACCGGTTGTTGCAATACGATGCTCAAGTGGCCGATGTCGTTGATGGCCAGTTTATCGGCCGACTGCACATGGCTTAAGGTGTGCACGTCCCATACATAGCTGATGCCTTTGATTTTGGCGGCGGTGGTTTGGGTATTGTGCTTGAGCAGGTAGCGGCGGCCCAGATTGAGCGGTGCGTCGTCAAACCAGCACACATCGGCTTGTAACTGTTTCAGTGGTACGGCGGTGCTGTCGGCACCGACAATGGCGTTGCCGCGCGAAATATCGATGTCGCGATCCAAGGTAAGGGTGAGCACTTCGCCCGCTGCCGCACTTTGCTGTTTGCCGGATGCGCCGTGGATTTCGGCGATTTTGGCGCTGTTGCCGGACGGCAAAACTTTCACTTCGTCGCCCACCGCCAAACGGCCGGCTTCCAAACGGCCTTGATAGCCGCGGAAATCATCGCTGCTGCTGCCGTCTTGGCGTGCCACGCGCTGCACCGGAAAGTGGGCGCTCAATTGTTCGGCTTGATTGGCGCTGCCCGGCAGGTTTTCCAACAGCGGCAGTAAAGGTTCGCCTTCGTACCACGGCGTGTTTGCGCTTTTATTGACGATGTTGTCGCCGCCCAGCGCGCTAATCGGGATAAAGCGCACATCGGCGGTTAATTTAATCTGTTCGGCCAGTTTTTGATAAGCGGCCACGATTTTTTCATAGGCTTCGCGGTTGAAATCGAGCAAGTCGAGTTTGTTCACCGCAATAATCACGTGCGGGGTAGCCAATAATTTCAAAATCGCGCTGTGGCGTTTGGTTTGCGGCAACAGCACCGGCTCTTCACCGGAAAAATCCACGCGGGTGGCGTCGACCAATACGATGGCGGCATCGGCGGTAGAAGCGCCGGTAACCATATTGCGGGTGTATTGCTCATGGCCGGGGGTGTCGGCAATGATGAATTTGCGTTTGGGCGTGGCGAAATAGCGGTAGGCCACATCAATGGTGATGCCTTGCTCGCGCTCGGCGGCGAGGCCGTCGGTGAGACCGGCAAAGTCGGGCGCTTGGCCGTTGGCGGCGG
>CALFOA010000354.1 GCA_937919795.1 uncultured Neisseria sp. | reverse complement strand
TGACGTCATTCCCGCGCAGGCGGGAATCCAGCTTAGATTTTAAGAAACTATTTTTTAATCAATACTTGTTAAGATTGAACATGGATTCCCGCCTGCGCGGGAATGACGTCAGTAGGGAAATCTAGGCGTTTAAAGCTTTTTTGCAAAGGTCTCAGCCTGTCTGAAAAACAAAAAAACCGTATCGGCTTTTATCTGCTGAATACGGTTTTTTATCGAACCCTTTATTTTGCTTCTTCCGCTGCCGCCAATGCTGTGGGATTCGGTGTCGGCTCGCCAATTTTGTGCAAAGTGTTGTGATCGGTATGGTGGAAGGGTTGATCGACATCGGGAATCACCATCACGGTATCCTGCGCGTAAGACCAAGTGCCGTCGTCGTTGATTTTAACATTGATGGTATAGCTCTCGGTGCGGAAAGCCTGTTCCAGAAACGGATTCGACAAAATGCCGTTTACGGTCGCGCCGCGCTCGGCCTTCAGGGTAAACGATTTGGCATCCGGCGCTACTTTGCCGACCGCCATCACGGTTTGGCCGCGCGGAATCGATAGGGTGAGGATAACGGTTTGGGTGGCGGGTTCCCACAGCCAGTAGCCGACTTGGTCGTGAAAGGTTTCCACTTCATCGGGTTGTATGATGCGGGTGTGGTAGCGCAGGCCGTAAAACAGTTGTGGGCCGTTGGCTTGCGCATCAATTGGTTGTAATTCGTAATGTTCGATATAAGCATCGGTTTCCGGACCGTCGGCTTTAGGGTTTACGTCCACCCCGCGGCTGCCTTGCCAGATGCCCGCCATCGGTGCCAAGGGGCCGAGGTTGGCGAGGGTATTTACATCGGCTTCTGCTTCGGTGTAGATGTCTTTCGGGTAATCGCTCATGGGAAATCCAAAATGTGAAAGGAAAATGGCAAGATTGCCATGTTTTTAGGGGATGTGCAACGGGGAAATAAAATGCCTGTCTGAAAGCAAATCAGTGATAAAAAACGCTTTCAGACAGGCATTTTGTGTACAGCAAAACCGCTTATTAAGAGCTGGCAAAAGTATTACATTGGTTGATGTCGCCGCTGTTAAAGCCGCGCTGGAACCACTGCATACGCTGCTCGGAAGAGCCGTGGGTGAAGCTGTCGGGCACTGCATAGCCTTGGCCGCGTTTTTGCAGACGGTCGTCGCCTACTGATTCAGCCGCCGAAATCGCCAATTCGGCATCGCCCGCTTCAAAAATGTTTTGGTCTTGCGCGTTTTTCGCCCAAATACCGGCGTAGCAATCGGCCTGCAATTCTAGCCTCACCGAAAGCGCATTAGCTTCTTTTTGTGAACGGGCGTTTTGCTGCGCTTGGTGAACTTTCGGCAGCGTGCCGGTGATGTTTTGGATGTGATGGCCGACTTCATGCGCGATTACATAGGCAAACGCCGCATCGCCGCCCGCGCCCAATTTGTTTTTCATGTCTTCATAAAAAGACAAATCCAGATAGATTTTTTGGTCGTCCGGGCAATAAAATGGCCCCATTGTTGCTTGGCCGGTACCGCAGGCGGTGTGAGTGCCGCCGGTGTACAGTGCCATGATGGTCGGTTTGTATTGGGCGTTGTGTTGCGCGAAGTAAGACGCCCATACTTTTTCAGTGCTGCGAAGCGTTACACTGGCCACTTTGTGCAAATGGGTTTCCTGTTCACTACTGAGTGTAGAGGTTTGTGCCGAACCGGATACATTGCCGGCGCCAACCACACCGGAGAGGTCAACGCCGTAATACGCGCCAATCAGCACAATAATCAGGCCGATGATGCCGCCACCTTTACCGCCGGGCATTCGTGAGCGCTGGCCACGGCGGTCTTCAATATTGGAACTTTCTTCTTGTCCGTCTATGCGCATGATACAAATCTTTCTGTTTTTATATAGAGTAAGTTGCTAAAAATATACCGAATAAGTTTAAGAGGCGTTCAAAGGAAGCCTTGAAAAACTACCATTGTCGCTTGACTTTATCCAGTTCGCGTCGATCACGCTTAGTCGGTCGTCCATCCGGATAAGCCGCTGTTACCCGGCTGGCTTGGTCAAGCAGTTTTTGCTGTTCGCGTTCTTGTGCTACTTTGGCATCTTCTTCATATAGTGTGCGCGCTTCCGGTGCCGGGCGGCGTTGATGATTAAGCGCGAGCACCGTCAGCAAATGGGGCAGCGAATTGAGAGTGAGGTGAACTTTATCGCCTACGCTGATGTATTTGCTGTTTTTCACTTTTTGGCCGTTTACCATCACGCGACCCAGCTCAATATGCTTCTGCGCCAGCGCGCGCGTTTTGAAAAAGCGGGCAGCCCACAGCCATTTGTCGAGCCGCATGGTTTGTCCGTCGGAATCCTTCATTGTTGGGTTTCTGTTGGCTGTTTAAACTGATTTAAGTTTATCACGAAATAAGCACCGGATAAGTGGGTAAGCAGGAAGCTCAAGCCGCCTGCCGCTCATTTTTAACTTGCGAGCGGCGCGTTTATCGCGTAAATTGACATCTTATCCAATCTGACATGCTGCATAAAGTAAGCGGTTTTTTGCCGTTTGCCCTGCAAATTCATCAATATAGGTGAGAGCAACCCGTCCTATGAAACCTGTCTTTCTTGATTTCGAGCAACCGATTGCCGAATTGAACAAAAAAATTGAAGAATTGCGTTTTGTACAGGGTGAATCCGCTGTGGACATCAGCGATGAAATTACCCGTTTGCAAAAGAAAAGCAATGATTTAACCAAAAATATCTACAACAAATTAACCCCGGCCCAAGTATCCCAAGTATCCCGCCATCCGCAACGGCCTTATACTTTGGATTACGTTTCCGCCTTGTTTACTGATTTTCAAGAGTTGCACGGCGACCGCCATTTTGCTGATGATTATGCGATTGTTGGCGGTTTGGCGCGTTTCAACGGTCAAAGTGTGATGGTGATCGGCCACCAAAAAGGCCGTGATACCAAAGAGAAAATTCGTCGCAATTTTGGCATGCCGCGCCCCGAAGGTTACCGCAAAGCATTGCGCCTGATGCAGTTGGCGGAAAAATTCCGCTTGCCGGTGTTTACTTTCGTCGATACCCCCGGCGCTTACCCCGGTATCGGTGCGGAAGAGCGCAACCAATCAGAAGCCATCGGCCGCAACCTGTATGAGCTGACCAAGCTGAAAGTGGTTTTCAACAACAAGGTCAAGACAGGCAAGCTGATTATACGCAAGGTCCCCGCCAAGGGCGAGACACTGGAAGGCAAGGAGTTTGCCTTTACCGTCCGATTCGGCGATGTTGGCGGCCAAAGCCTCGGCGACACAATCGAGCAGCAAACGTACACCTGCACGGTGAAACAACACGGTGACAAGTACTACGGCGAGATCGTGATCGAGCCTGGCCGTCATGCCGACGCCATTGCCGCCACCACGAAAGGCGGCCGGGAAGCAACCTTCCTGTCGCTGGAAACGGCTGAGAAGCTCAGCGAGACCATGCCGGGCGCTGGCGGCGACTCCTGCCTTGAACGTTATGA
>CALFOA010000353.1 GCA_937919795.1 uncultured Neisseria sp. | reverse complement strand
TGCCAATACGGCATTGTTCACATATTGTTGCACCCCGTCGCACATCGCTTGCGCGCATTTTTGGCGGAAGCTGGTGCTACCCAGCAGGCGTTCTTCTTCCGGATTGGAGATGAAGGCGGTTTCCACCAAAATCGAAGGAATATCCGGCGCGCGCAAAACGGCGAAGTTGGCGCGGTCGACATTGCCTTTGTGTAACTTGTTTAGCTTGCCCAATTCGGTGAGTACACGCTGGCCGAGTGACAAACTATCGCGGTTGGTAACGGTTTGGGTCATGTCCATAATCGCGCTGTCCACGCTGGGAATGCCCACCGTTTTCACACCACCGATTAAGTCGGCATTATTTTGGGTTTGTGCGAGGAAGCGGGCGGCTGAGCTGGTGGCGCCTTTGGTGCTCAAGGCATAAACGCCGGTACCGCGCGCGCTGGGGTTGGTGAACGCATCGGCGTGGATGGAAATAAACACGTCGGCTTTTTGTCTGCGCGCCCGCGCGACTCGCACGCCTAATGGGATGAAGATGTCTTCGTTGCGGGTCAGGTAGGTGCGGTAGCCCAGTGCGTCCAGCCGTTTTTTCATTTCGCGGGCGATGGAGAGTACCACGTCTTTTTCGCGTAAACCGCTGGGGCCAATCGCGCCCGGGTCTTCGCCGCCGTGGCCGGGGTCTAACATCACCACCACTTGGCGTTTGCCACCGCCTCGACCACCGGAAGCAGACGGTGGTTCACTCACCGGCGGGGTATCCGCACCGGTGCCGCTGGAAGAGATTTTCCCTTGTGAATAGTCTTCCAGCAAGGCCATCAACGGATCGCGCGCATCGGAGGAAGATTGCGGGTAGAGGTCGACCACTAAACGGTGGCGGAAATTGGAAACCGGGTTGAGGGCGAACACTTGCGGATTAACGGCGGTTTTCAGATCAATCACCACCCGCACGGTGTCGGGCGTATTCTGACCGGCGCGAATGCCACTGATATAAGGATCGCTACTTTGAACTTTGCCGCCCAAACCCTGCAACACATTGTTGAGGGTGACGCCGCGGATATCGATGACCAAGCGGCGAGGGTTATCGATGGTGAAATATTTGTAATCCAAACGTTGGCTGGCTTCCAGCGTAATCCGGGTATAAGCGTTGGCGGGCCAAATACGTACGGCGACAAACTGCGGTGCAGCCCGCTTGCCCCAAGCCAGCGGGCTGACACTGAGAACCAAGCTGGCGCCGGCGGCGCGCACGATTTGACGGCGGGTTAATTTTTTATCCATGCTTCCAAACTTTTTTTGCCGTGTTCTGTATGGGCGGCCAGCTGACAAAGGCGGCCGGTTTGCAAGTGTGAGAGACTGATGCTCAGATCGGCAGGCGGCACAAACCCTTCGGCTTGCTGCGGCCATTCAATCAGGCAAATACTGCGGGGGGTGAACAATTCGTCTAAACCGGCATCCAGCCATTCTTCCGGGCTGGTAAAACGGTAAAGATCGAAATGATGAAAATCCGCGCGCGCCAGCGGATAGGATTCGACCAAGGTATAGGTGGGACTTTTTACCGTTCCCTGATGGCCGCAACCGCGTAACAGACCGCGCACGAAAGTGGTCTTGCCCGCCCCCAAATCACCGACCAGATAGATCACCAAAGGCGCGCTAATACTCGGCGCCCATGAAGCAGCCAAAGCGGCGGTGGCCGCTTCGTCGGGTAATTCGACAGAGTAGGTGCTCAGGCTCATGATGCGTTGGTCGGAGATTAACAAAGGGGCAATTATGCTTTAATTCACGGGCTTTGCAAACCGGAACGAATGCTAAATTTGATTAAGGGGTGGCGTGATCAGGTCAATCGACGGGTGATTTGGCGGCAAAACGACAGCAGTGAGAGGATGCTGAAAATAACTGCTGCAGTGTACAATACGCTTTTTTCACGCTGGCAGCAGATGAGGATGTTATGAGCGACAATTTAAAACAGCGCCCGATCGGCGTATTCGATTCCGGTGTCGGCGGTCTTACCGTGGTGCGCGCATTGATGGAGCGTTTGCCGATGGAGAACATCGTTTATTTCGGCGACACCGCCCGCGTGCCTTACGGCGTGAAATCGCGCCCGACCATCGAAACCTTTACCGCCCAGATTGTTGAGTTTCTGCTGCAAAACGAGGTGAAGGCGTTGGTGATTGCGTGTAATACCATTGCCGCTGTGGCCGGGCAGCGGGTACGCCAGTTGGCGGGCAATATGCCGGTGATGGACGTGATCAGCGCCGGTGCGGCGGCGGCTTTATCGGCCACCCGCAACAACCATATCGGCGTGATTGCCACCAATACCACGGTCAACAGCAATGCTTATGCGCGTGCCATTCATCTGCAAAATCCGGAAACCCGCGTGCAGTCGCAAGCCTGCCCGCTGTTTGTGCCTTTGGTGGAAGAGGGCTGGCTGGATCACGAAGTCACCCGCCTCACCGCGCGCGAATATTTGAAACCCTTGTTGGCCGAAGATGTGGACACGCTGGTGTTGGGCTGTACCCACTATCCGCTGCTGAAACCTTTGTTGCAACGCGAAGCACCGGGTTTGTTGATGGTGGATTCGGCGATTACCACCGCGGAGGCGACGGCTAAAGCTTTGGGCGAACAAGGCTTGCTCAATCAAAGCGGTGCAGCGGCGGATTACCGTTTTTATGTGAGCGATATTCCGCTGAGATTCCAGACCATAGGCGAGCGTTTTTTGGGACGTAGTTTGGAGCAGTTGGAAATGGTGGTGCTGGGGTGAGCAGGGAAAAAGGTGTTTAGTTACGTAACTTAACTACCCTTAACTGGCTTTAAAACGGAGAAAATCATAAAACGGCGTTTACCATCATTTTTTGAAAATCCGCAAAGCCCCGTTCAGACAGGCATTGCGGCGGATATGGTTTGATAAGAAATCACATGGAATAAAAAATGGGAACTTTTCAAGCACATCGCTTTCTTACATCCTAAGCAGCATGAGAAAGATTGTGTTGTTTACTTTCTATTCTATATTTTGTATCAAACAGAGAAAAAAGGATGTTAAGCATGAAAAAATTTGTAGCTATCGCCGCCGCCACTTTGGTATCTGCCGTTGTAGTAGCCGCTCCTTCTAAAAAGCATGAAGTTGTAGAAACTACTGCTGCTACCACTACTGCCACCACTTCTTCGGCTCCTGCTACTACCGATACTGGTATTTTGGCTCCTGCTACTGCCAGCGCAGCTTCTAACTAATCAGTATTAGAATCAAACAGAGAAAAAGGATATTCAACATGAAAAAATTTGTAGCTATCGCCGCCGCCACTTTGGTATCTGCTGTAGTAGTAGCCGCTCCGTCTACTCACAAATCTAAAAAGCACGAAACCGTAGAAACTACTGCTGCTACTGCTTCTGCACCGGCTACTGCCAGCGGTGTATTGGCTCCTGCCACTGCCAGCGCAGCTTCTAACTAATCACTGATTAGTAGAAAACAAAACCGCCTGATTCAGGCGGTTTTGTTTTGTGCGTTAGCAATGATGAATAAAAAGCTTTTCAGACAGGCATATTCCTGTCTGAAAAGCTTTTTATTCATCTAACCAATCTTCTTCACCGTTTTCCAATACCGCTTCATCGTAAGACGCTTGCTGCGCGTGAATCTCGATTTCGGCATAATTTTCCGGCTGCACAATCCGCACCAAACCTTCTTTAGCCAACTCCAGCAGGGCTATAAAGTTCACCACCACATAAGTTACCCCCTGTTCTGGTTGAAACAGCGAAGAAAAGCGGCACGGGCCTTCCTGCAAACGGCGCAGAATACCACTCATTTGCGCGCGAACGGAAATGGTTTCACGCATCACTTCATGGCTCTTATTGTGTTTGGCACGCGAAAGAATCGCTAACCAGGCTTGGGTGAGGTCGTTAATCTGTACTTCCGGCAGCTTGGCTTCCAGCGCGATTTCCAGCGGCAGATACGCCCAGGCAAAATCGCGACCGGCGCGGGGCAGGGCATCGAGGCCGGCAGCGGCCAGTTTCATTTGTTCATAAGCCAGCAGGCGGCGCACCAACTCGGCGCGCGGGTCGGCGGCTTCTTCGTCTTCCAACGGCGCGGGTTGCGGCAGCAGCAGGCGCGATTTGATTTCGATCAGCACCGCCGCCATCAATAAATATTCCGCCGCCAAATCAAACTGATGTGCTTCCATCTGTGCGATATAGTGCAGATATTGCTCGGTGATTTTAATCATCGGAATATCCAGCACATCAATGTTTTGCTTGCGGATCAGATAAAGCAGCAAATCCAGCGGACCTTGAAAGCTGTGCAGCACCACTTTCAAGGCATCAGGCGGGATAAACAAATCCTGCGGCATATCGGTAACCGGCTGGCCGAATACCCAGGCAACGGCCGGATCGGATGGTTGGTGCAGGATTTCCGCGGTATCGGTCATGCTTTTGCCCCAATGTGGTCGATGGCGGCTTGGGCGCAATACAGACCGAACGAGGCGGTTACCAACATGCTCGCGCCATAGCCCGCGCAGGATAAACCCTGCGGTGCGGCATCGGTTTCGCAAGCCTCGGCAAGCTGCGGCGGGGTGATGTTTTCGGTGGAAAACACACAGGGTACGTTCATTTTTTGTTTGGTATCGCGTGAGAAACCGTGGCGTTTGCGCAGGGTGTAGCGTAGGTTGGCCAGCAGCGGATCGTGGGTAACGCGGCTTAAATCGGCGGTTTGGATCAGCGCCGGATTTTTCTGGCCGCCGGCGCCGCCGCTGAGGATAAACGGCTGTTTGTTCGCGACAAAATACGCGGCCATCGCAGCTTTTACCCGCACTTGGTCGATGGCGTCGATCACAAAATCAAAGGGCTGGCTAAACAATTCGGCCAGGTTTTCTTCGGTAACAAAATCTTCGATTTCGGTGACTTGGCAGGCGGGGTTGATTTGCAGAATACGTTCGTGCAACGAAGTGACTTTGGCTTTGCCGAATTCTGAGGTAATTGCCGGCAATTGGCGGTTTACATTCGATTCGGCCACATTGTCCAAATCAATCAGGGTGAGGCGGCCGATGCCGGAACGCGCTAGCGCTTCCACTGCCCACGAGCCAACCCCGCCCACGCCCACCACGCAAACATGGGCGGCGGCGAAACGTGCCAAAGTGGCTTCGCCGTAGAGGCGGGCGATGCCGCCGAAGCGGCGGTTAATAGAGAAATCAGAGGTGGGAGCGAGGGTGTTCATGGCGTGATTCAGTCAAACAATTGGAAAAAATGCCGACAAACGGCACCATCTGCATTATACTGCAAGCAGTAGACCGGTGCGTGCTGCTTGTTGGCAAACCGTAATCTGCCGGAGATTTTGCTCAGTATTTAGAATAAGGAGAAGATGATGTACAAACATTTAGTGGTGGCCGTAGACGGCAGCGCAACTTCTTTGAACGCTTTGCAACATGCTTGCAGCCTGGCGAAAATGAGCCAAGGCAAGTTGACCTTGGTGCATGTGGCCAATCCTTCGGAATACATGGCGATGGCGCCTGAGTTTTTGAGTCACGCCAGCTACGAAGAGGCTGCAGTGGCACAGGGTAACGAGGTGCTGGACTTTGCGCAAAAAACGGCAAACGATGCCGGTTTAACTGATGTGGTGACTCATCTCTTGGTAGCCAATAAAGGCGCGCGCGATATGGCACAAGAGTTGGTGGATTATGCGAGCGAGCAAGGTGCTGAATTGGTGGTGTTGGGTACCCATGGCCGCAGCGGCCTGATGCACTTGCTGATGGGCAGCTTCGCCGAAACCGTGATGCGTGAAAGCCATCTGCCTTTGCTGATTATCCGCAGCCAGCAGGATGAAGCAGAATAAAGCTTGAATCGTTATAATAAATGCCTGTCTGAAAAGTTTTTCAGACAGGCATTGTGTATTCATAGATAAGGTTGGAGGACATATGCTGAATTTATATTACCTGCCGGGAGCCTGCTCTTTGGTGCCGCATGTGGCACTGGAATGGACGGGCGCGGAATATCAGGCGGTAGAAGTGCCGCGCGACAGTTTGCAATCACCGGAGTTTCTGGCGCTCAACCCGCGAGGCTCGGTGCCGGTGCTGCAAGATGGCGATTGGGCGTTGAGCCAGAATGTGGCGATCGTGGAATATTTAAACGAATGCTATCCCGAAGCTCGCTTGTTCGGCAGCGGCGACGCCAAATCACGCGCCCGCGCCCGCCAGTGGCTGGCTTATGTGAACAGTGATGTACACAAAGCGTTCGGCCCGCTGTTTGCGCCGCAGCGTTTTATCGACGATGAGGATGAACAGGCCAAACTGCGCGCGGTGGCCGCAGGCAGGGTAACGACATTGTATGAATGGCCGGCTCAGGTGCTGGCCGAGCAGCCATTTTTAAGCGGCGACGAGCTGACCATCGCCGACGTGTATTTATACGTGACCCTGCGCTGGGCGTTTGCGTTGGGCTTGGATTTGTCGTTTTATCCGGCGATAGATGGTTTTATGAATCGGGTAGAGGAAAACGACGGCGTGCAGGCGGCGTTGCGGCAACAGGGTTTGCTATAAGGTTTTGATGCTTATCCAGCCAACAAAATGCCTGTCTGAAAAACGTAATACATCGTTTTCAGACAGGCATTTTGTTTATCAATATGATTAAGCAAACAAACCGCGCAAAGCCTCCAAACCATTAAAGCGGACGGCCACATCGGCGTGCTGCTCGGTTTTCGGTTTGGCATGATACGCCACCCCGATACCGGCGGCTTGCAACATCGGAATATCGTTGGCACCGTCGCCCACCGCCAGCACCTGTTCCGGCGTTAAACCCAGTGCTTCTTGGTGTTCACACAACAAATCGGCTTTGGCTTGCGCATCAATCATGCGGCCTTTGAGTTTGCCGGTCAGCTTGCCGTCAACAATTTCCAGTACATTGGCGTAGGCATAATCGATGCCGAGTTGTTGTTGCAAGCGGTCGGTGAAGAAGGTGAAACCGCCGGAAACCAGCAGAAACTTCACCTCATGGCGTTTGCATTCCGCAATCAGGTATTCCGCGCCTGGCGACAGTTTCAAAATATTGTCGTACACCGATTGTAGCACGCCTTCGTCCAAGCCTTCCAGCAGCGCCACCCGCTCGGTTAAGGATTGGGCAAAATCCATCTCGCCGCGCATCGAGCGCTCGGTAATCTCGGCCACTTTGTCTTTCAGACCAACGCCTGCCGCGATTTCGTCTATGCATTCAATGGTAATCAGGGTGGAATCCATATCGCTGACAATCAAGCCCAAATCGGCAAAATTTCTATCCGGCAACACCGCGTAATCGATTTGCTGCGCCGCCAGCGCCGCGGCGGCTTGCTCGGATAAACTAAAACCCGCATCCACTTTGATGCGCGCCACGGAGGCGGAAACCAAATCGGCACTCGGCAGGCCGGATAAATCACAACGGGCAATATCGGGATGTTGGAGAACCAGAACGATGGCGGTCATAGTAGAGTTCCTGAAGGCAGGGTTAGCTGGTGCAAGATACAAAGAAAGCCGGTTGAAACCGGCTGATTAATAGGGTGGCACGCCCACGGGGAT
>CALFOA010000352.1 GCA_937919795.1 uncultured Neisseria sp. | reverse complement strand
GGATACCCATGTGAAAGTAGGTCACTGCCAGGCACCCCTTCCGAAGCCCCGCTGATAATCAGCGGGGCTTCTTCTTTGTACGCGTTCTTTGTACGTGCCGGTGCAGCAGCGCGTGACAGCGCAAACGCGCAACAGCGGGCTTGAGGCCGTCTGAATGCGGCAGCCGCTTTCAGACGGCCTGCGGCATTTGGAAAGATATATATTTGCTATCTAAGTAACAGTCACCAGGCTAAAAAACTTGCACGTCACCAAACAATCGCCTATCATAAAAACGCCCGCGAAAGCGGGCATCATAACCGATAACAAACGCAAACGGAGTAAACATGAAAAAACTGATATTGGGTGCATTGGCTCTGCTGAGTATGGGCTGGGCGCTGGCGGCGGTGAACATCAACACAGCGGGCGCGGACGAGCTCAAAGCGCTGCCGGGCATCGGCCCGGCGAAGGCGGAGGCGATTGTGGAATACCGCAAACAGCACGGTAATTTCAAAAGCGTGGAAGAGCTGAAGAATGTGAAGGGCATTGGCGACGGTATCTACAACCGCCTGAAGGATGAGGCAACGGTATCGGGCGCGCCTGCGAAGAAGGCGCAGCCGGCGGTGAAGAAGTAGGCCGCTGCTTGGCCGGCGGGCTTGGGCATACGTACAGCGAGGGCTTGCAGCCTGAACGCAGCATGCTGCCGTCCGGCAATGCGGATGAGCAGGCCGTCTGAACGATCGGGTTCGGACGGCCTGTTTGTTTGCTGCCGGGGTGGGTGAGTGGCCGTATTCGTTTAAACGGTGGCGGACTGGTGCAACGGCGGCCGATTTGCAGCCGGGCGCAGAGAAGTGTTCAGACGGCGCGTTTGGTATGCGGGAGGTTATGGAAGAGAAAAATGCCGTCGGAACGGTTTCAAACGGCATTAAGGGGTACGATAAGGTTCAATAGCGAGGCATGGCGGTATCGATTTCTTGCGCCCAAGCATCTATGCCGCCTTGCAAGTTATACACGTCATCGAAGCCGGCTTCAGACAAATACATGGCTGCATAAAGGCTGCGTATGCCGTGATGGCAGTAAACTACGATAGGTGTACCATCGGGCAGCTCGTTTTGGCGCAAAGGAATAAGGTTCATCGGAATATGGATATGCCCTGGCAGCGCGCAAAATTCAACTTCTTCATCTTCGCGGACATCAAGCAAGAGCACAGGTTTGTTTTCATGCAACCATTGATGCAATTCGGCAGGGGTGAGTTGGGGGATATTATTCATAAAAGTTCGGGTCTATTAAGTATGAGGCCGTCTGAATCTTCAGACGGCCTTTGATGATTTTAGAAAGTGAAGTTTGTGGCCGGCGTGTCTGCTTTGCTGGTCAGCTTGGGAATCAGCGTGTCGAAAAGTGTGGTCTCGGTAAAGCTGTTGTCATCGCGTACAATCAACAGGGCGCGTTGAACAGGGGCATCGCCTACCACCACCACCATATGGCCGCCTTTTTCATGGAGCTGATTTTTCAATTGCTCGGGAATGTTATTGGTTGCGCCGCCAATATAAATGGCATCAAACAAACCGCCGCCGATTTCTGCGGCAAGGCCGTCGGCAACTTGATAGGTAATGTTTTTGTAGCCCAAATTATCCAATACCGTTTTTGCGCGTGCTTGTTGTTCGGCATCAATGTCGACCGTAATGACTTCTGCGGCCATTTTTCCCAATAGAGCGGTGGCATAGCCCGAGCCTGTGCCTACTTCCAATACTTTGTCCAATGGCGCCAGTTTTAAAGCCTGTATCATGCGGGCAACGATTTTCGGCTCCAGCATATTACCGCCGTTGGGCAGCGGCAGGGTTTTATCGGAATAGGCGTAAGGCTGCTGTGCTTCGGTAACAAAATCTTCCCGCGGAATCTCACCCAAAACATCTAAAATATCGAAGTCCAACACATCCCAAGGACGAATTTGTTGTTCTACCATGTTAAAACGTGCTTTTTCGAAATTCATTTTTATGCTCCTGCTCCGCTATTTTGTCGTGTCAGATAATGAGTGGGTTTAATCAACTGATTATAATGGTTTCGACTGCGTTTTAACAGCCCTGCTGTGCATCGGTTGGCAAGCGGCTTGCCGTTGCAGGGAGGAGTTGTTGGCTGGCTGTGTGTGATGGATGGGTGCAGAACATTTCAAAATAAAATCGATTGAAATGTATATCGAATATATTGAAGCGGTAAAAGGCCGTCTGAATAAACGGCAAATCAAGTCGTTTGTGGCAACGGTATTGCTAATTTATTCATAATTCACTACACTTTCCTACATTGTGGCTTAGATTATGGAATATGCCGAAGAAATGTGTCGGCGTGGCAGAATAAAAGGAATGAATATCATGTGGGAGCAGAAATGGGTCATCGGCAACTGGAAAATGAACGGCCGGCTGCAAAATAATAATGCGCTGATGCACCGTTTCCGCATATTGCCTCAGGCGGATAAAGTGTGTATCGGTTTGGCTGCGCCTACAGTATATTTGTTGCAATTGCACAACGCCATGCAGATTGTGCTGAACAACCGCATTCTGACTTGTGCACAGGATGTGAGCCGTTTCCCTGGCAACGGCGCTTACACGGGCGAGGTTTCTGCTGAAATGATGGCCGACACCGGCGTGGATATCGTGCTGATCGGCCACTCGGAACGCAGCCTTTATTTTGGCGAGAAAAATGAGATTCAGCGTCAGAAAATGGAAAACGTATTGAATGTCGGTCTAACGCCCCTGCTGTGCGTGGGCGAGAGCTTGGAAGAGCGGGAATCGGGCAAGGCAAAAGACGTGATTGCACATCAATTATCGATTTTGGCTGGCCTCGACACGCAAGATATTGCCGTGGCTTATGAGCCGGTGTGGGCGATTGGCACGGGCAAAGTGGCTACGGTGGCACAAATTGCAGAAATGCACGCATTTATTTACGAACAAATCTTGTCTTTATGTAGTGAAGGTGTTAGAATCCGCGTTCTTTACGGTGGAAGTGTGAATGCAGGCAACGCTGCAGACATTTTTGCTGTGCCCTGTGTTGACGGCGCATTGGTCGGCGGCGCATCGTTAGCCTACGATTCGTTTACTGCCATCATAAATGCGGCGCAAGAATCGTAGAAAATATGGAAGCCTTTAAAACCGTTATTTGGATCATCAACATTTTCGCCGCATTGGTTGTGATTGTGTTGGTGTTGATGCAGCAAGGCAAAGGCGCTGATGCCGGCGCAACATTCGGCTCGGGCAGCGGCAGCGCGCAAGGCGTGTTCGGCTCGGGTGGCAATGCCAACTTTTTAAGCCGAAGCACCGCTATTGCCGCTACTGTATTTTTCGCAAGTTGCATGGCCTTAGTTTATATCCATACCAATGCGAACAACCATGGTTTGGATTTCAGCACGGTAGAGCAAAGCCAGCCGGCGCAAACCCAGCAGCAACCGGCAGGACAATCTTCCGAGCAAAACAGCGGTTCCTCACCGCAGCAGTAAAATGACAATTTAAAGTTTATGCCGACATGGTGAAATTGGTAGACACGCTATCTTGAGGGGGTAGTGACCCTAGGTCGTATGAGTTCAAGTCTCATTGTCGGCACCAAAGTGAAGAAACAGCCTATTTTCTAGGCTGTTTTTTTACGTCTTATCCCGTCTAACGCGGTAAACCAAAGCCAAGATAGGCGCGGCTTTGCGCCTGATTTGGCTGTTTTGGTTTTCTGTTTTCTTGTCTAATGCCGTCTAACGCCATCCCATCGAATCAACCAAAAAGACGGGGTATATTTAGGGGTATCGTACAAATACCCCCAGAAAAAAAGACCCCAGGTGCCCATAAACGACCGCCAAATAAAGAACGTAAAGCCAACCAATAAGTCCTGTAAGCTTTCAGGCGGGCATAGTCTTTATTTACTGATAAAACCAAGCAGCGGCAAATATTGGTGGCTTGTGAAAGCCTATCCGTGCTGCACGGATTGTTGCGTATATGCATAATTTAATGGTTGAAACGATAGGCCGTCTGAACATTCAGACGGCCTTTTCTATATGTGTGATTAAGCGGTGGAGCGTGTTGTGAGTGGATTTATCATTATTT
>CALFOA010000351.1 GCA_937919795.1 uncultured Neisseria sp. | reverse complement strand
AAAGTGGTGCACTTTTAGGTGCCCATAGTGGTGCACTTTTAAGTGACCATTGACACCGCAGCGCAATGCTTGTATGCTGGTGTTCATTATCCCATCAGGAGCAGCATGATGAGCAGCCAACGCAGATGGTTTTGGCTATACGGCCTGTTGCTGACATTGGGCTTGGCTGCGTGCCAGCAGCGCACCGCACCGGCGGGGATCGCGGCACAATTGGCCGCGCTGCCCAGCACTCAGGGCGCACAAAATCCGGCTTGGCTGAAGCCGCAACAGCCCACCTTGGTGAAATTTTGGGCCAGCTGGTGCCCGCTGTGCTTATCCGAGCTAGACGACACCCAAAGCTGGCGGCGCGACCCGGCATTTAAAGCCGTGAATGTGCTCAGCGTGGCCGCGCCCGGCTTTTTGAGCGAGAAGCCGCATGCCGATTTTGTGCGCTGGTATGGCGGCCTAAGCTATCCCGATTTGCCGGTGCTGCTGGATGATGGCGGCACGCTGGCGCGGCAATTGGGCATCGGCGTTTATCCCAGTTGGGTGCTGCTGGATGCGCACGGCCAGCCGCAACGCATTATTAAAGGCAGCCTGAGCCGCACCCAAGCACTGGCCTTGCTGCACAACCCGCAAGCGGATTTAAATCAAACCGCTGCCGCATTTTATCAACCCACACACAACACGGAAGCCACGCTTATGAACAGCAAAACCATCTATCTGGCCGGCGGCTGCTTTTGGGGGCTGGAAGCCTATTTCCAGCGCATTCCCGGCGTGATTGACGCCGTATCCGGCTATGCCAACGGCCGCACCGAACACCCCACCTACGAGCAAGTGGTGCGCGAAAACACCGGCCATGCCGAAACCGTTAAAGTGGTCTACAACCCCGCACAGCTGAGCTTGGCCGACATCATGCAATACTATTTGCGCGTGGTCGATCCCACCAGCCTCAACCGCCAAGGCAACGATCGCGGCAGCCAATACCGCAGCGGCGTGTACTACACCGATGCTGCCGAGCACAGCATTATTCAGGCAGCCTTGGCCGCCGAGCAAGCCAAATACGCCGATAAAATCGTGGTAGAAAACCAGCCCTTGCAGCAATTTTTTACCGCCGAAGATTACCATCAGGATTATCTGGCCAAAAACCCCAACGGCTATTGCCATATCGACATCCGTCGCGCCGACGAGCCTTTGCCCGGCAAAGCCGCAGGCTTTAATGCCGCCGCCTACCAAAAACCGAGCGATGCTGCCTTAAAACAGCAATTAAGCCCCGAGCAATACCGCATCACCCAGCAAAACGGCACCGAACGCGCCTTCAGCCATGAATACGATCACCTGTTTGCGCCCGGCCTGTATGTGGACGTGGTCAGCGGCGAGCCTTTGTTCAGCTCGCGCGATAAATTCGATTCCGGTTGCGGTTGGCCCAGCTTTACCCAACCGCTGAATGCCGCCGCCGTTACCGAGCACAGCGACCACAGCTACAATATGCAGCGAGTGGAAGTGCGCAGCCACAGCGCCGACTCCCACCTTGGCCACGTCTTCCCCGACGGCCCCGCCGACAAAGGCGGCCTGCGCTACTGCATCAACGGCGCCAGCCTGCGCTTTATTCCGTATGCGGAAATGGAAGCGGCGGGTTATGGTTATTTAAAGGGTGCGGTTAAATAGTATTAAAAATCAGATAATAAGAAATAAAAAGGCTGCCTGAAAGCATGTAAATATGCTTTCAGGCAGCCTTTTATCGAAATACCAATCAATACCGCAAGCGATTATACCAATTCGAAAAAATAAGATAACAAGGCGGCGAGCCGCAGACAGTACACCTAGTACGGCAAGGCGAGTCAACGCAGTTAGGTTATTTTTTCGAATTGGTATTAATCGTTTAAATTCACCGCATGTTCACGGGTTTCGTGAAATACGATGTCCGGCCAGCGCTCTTGCGTTAAGCCCAAATTCACCCGGTTCGGTGCCAGATAGGCCAGATTGCCACCCGCATCAATCGACAAATTGGCGGCATTGGCTCTTTCAAATTCGGCCAGTTTTTTCTTGTCGTCGCACGATACCCAGCGCGCCGACCAAATGCTGGCCGAATCAAATACCGCGTCTACGCCGTATTCCGCCGCCAGCCGCGCGGTAACCACTTCAAACTGCAATACGCCCACAGCGCCCAAAATCAAGTCGGCACCCGAATGCGGTTTAAACACCTGTACCGCACCTTCTTCACCCAATTGCTGCAAACCTTTTTGCAATTGCTTCATTTTCAGCGGGTTTTTGATGCGAACGCTGCGAAACAGCTCCGGTGCAAAAAACGGAATGCCGGTAAAAGCCAGCATTTCGCCTTCGGAAAAGCTGTCGCCAATCTGAATATTGCCGTGGTTGGGAATGCCGATAATATCGCCCGCAAACGCTTCTTCCACCAGCTCGCGGTCGTGCGACATAAACGTGACCACGCTGGAGGCGGCAATTTCGCGGTTTAAGCGCAGGTGTTTCATCTTCATGCCGCGCTCAAATTGGCCGGAACACACGCGCAAAAAGGCGATGCGGTCGCGGTGTTTCGGGTCCATATTGGCTTGAATTTTAAACACAAAGCCCGAGAATTTGTTTTCCGCCGGTGCCACCATACGCGATGTGGCGTCGCGCGGCTGCGGTGCCGGTGCCCATTCAATCAGTGAATTTAAAATTTCCTGCACGCCGAAATTATTGATGGCCGAGCCGAAAAACACCGGCGTCAGTTCACCGGCCAAAAATGCAGCCAAATCAAACTCATTGGATGCGGCCTGCACCAGCTCGATTTCATCACGCAATTGCTGCATTTCCAATGGAAACAGCTCGCTTAAGCGCGGATTATCAATGCCTTTAACCACATCGAATTCATGCGGCAGCTTTTCGCCGCCCGCCTCAAACAAATACACCTCATCATTGAGAATGTGGTACACGCCCTTGAAGTTTTTGCCCATGCCAATCGGCCAAGTTACCGGCGCGCAGCGGATTTGCAGCACACTTTCCACTTCGTCGAGCAATTCCAGCGAATCGCGCACCTCGCGGTCGTACTTGTTCATAAAGGTGACAATCGGTGTGTGGCGCAAGCGGCAAACGTTTAACAGTTTAATGGTTTGTGCTTCCACACCTTTGGCGGCGTCAATCACCATCAAGGCGCTGTCCACCGCCGTGAGCACGCGGTAGGTGTCTTCGGAGAAATCTTGGTGGCCTGGGGTGTCGAGCAGATTCACCGTGTGCGCGTGGTAGTCGAACTGCATCACCGACGACGCCACCGAAATGCCGCGTTGTTTTTCAATCTCCATCCAATCGGAAGTGGCAAACTTGCCCGACTTCTTGCCCTTTACCGTACCGGCGCTTTGAATCGCACCCGAAAACAGCAACAGTTTTTCCGTTAACGTGGTTTTGCCCGCATCGGGGTGGGAAATAATGGCAAAGGTGCGCCGATGGGCAACCTGCTGGGCAATCTGGCTCATAATGGCTTGGAATCAATAATATAGCGAATGAAATTTAAACTAATACCGCGTTGTCCCGTCTACGCGCAAAGCGAACGGTTTTGTAAAGCGCAAGTGCGCCAACAAAGCTTTGTTCCATACTATTTGTACTGTCTGCGCCTCGACGTCTTGTCTTAAATTTAAATTTCATCCGCTGTAAAAACAATAAAATAAGACGGCCGAATGCCGTCTTTTGTGCGGGCGCTATTGTAGCATGTTTTTGCATGAGCAAGCATAGGTGTCGGCAGCCAAGCCTTGCCAATTAAAGGCAAATGCAAACCTATGATTTGGCACCAATCGATTAAGTGATATTGACTCGTTTGGCAATAAATTGTGCCATATTGATGGGAATGGTTTGAATTGAATGATATGGCTGTTAACGCGCATGTAAAACTGCACCAGGAAATCAGGGTATGGGCACTTAAA
>CALFOA010000350.1 GCA_937919795.1 uncultured Neisseria sp. | reverse complement strand
TGGCAGGTGAAAAAGCCAAAAGTGCCACTGCTTATGTTACGTTAGAGCCTTGTTCGCATTTTGGGCGTACACCTCCTTGTGCCGATGCGTTAGTGAATGCGGGTGTCGCTCGTGTTGTTGCGGCGATGGAAGATCCGAATCCGCAGGTATCTGGTCGCGGCATGCGTCGTTTAGCGGATGCGGGAATAGAAGTACAGTCTGGTTTATTGCAAGCGCAAGCAGAAGCCTTAAACCTCGGATTTATCAAACGTATGCGGCATGGTTTGCCGTATGTACGCCTTAAAATGGCAGCAAGCCTTGATGGTCGCACGGCACTGGCGAATGGGCAGAGTCAGTGGATCACATCACCTGCTGCGCGAGCTGATGTGCAACGTTGGCGAGCGCAAAGTAGTGCGATCCTGACCGGTGCGGATACCGTTTTGGCTGATGATCCGTCGCTGAATGTGCGTTGGGCTCAATTACCACCCTCAATTCAAACACATTATGCTGAAGAACAGATACGCCAGCCCATTCGTGTGGTGATCGATTCACAGCAACGCATTACTCCTGAAGCCAAACTGTTTACCATTGCCGGTGACGTTTGGCTTGCTCGTCAGCAGGCGCAAGGCCAATGGCCGGAGTCGGTTCAGCAAGTGATCACGCCGTTAGCTGAAAACGAAAAATTAGATTTATCTCATTTACTGCAAACACTGGCACAGCGCAATATTAATGATATTTGGGTTGAAGCGGGCGCGACACTCGCAGGCGCCTTGCTGAATGCTGGTTTGGTTGATGAATTAATTGTTTATCTGGCCCCTAAATTGATGGGGAACCCAGCCCGCGGTTTAGTGAATTTGCCCGAATTTCAACATATGTCGGAAGTAGCTGACTGGCATTGGCAAGATGTACGTAAAGTCGGCGAAGATCTGCGTTTGGTCTTGCGCCTGCATAAGGAATAACAATGTTTACCGGAATTATTGAAGCTGTCGGTACGCTGGCAGCATTACAACCGAAAGGTGAAGATGTTTCTGTTCGGGTGAAAAGTGGCAAGCTGGATCTTTCCGATGTGAAGCTGGGTGATTCTATTGCTACCAATGGTGTATGTCTGACGGTCGTGCAACTCACCGGTGATGGTTATGTCGCTGATTTGTCGTTAGAAACCTTACAACGTAGTAGCTTTGCACACTATCAAGCCGGACAAAAAGTAAATCTGGAGCGCGCGTTAACACCTGATACTCGATTAGGTGGGCATTTGGTTTCTGGCCATGTCGATGGTGTTGGTGAAATCGTTTCCGTACATCAGCTGGGGCGAGCCAAAGAGTATTGGATCAAAGCACCGGATGAACTGGCCAAATACATTGCCGAATACATGGTTCCGTTGCAACGCATTGACGCGCTGGTGTTCACCGGCGGCATTGGCGAAAACTCGGCCATCATCCGTGAAAAAGTATTGGGGCATCTGCGTTTCCTCGGCTTCATCGTCGACGCCGCCGTCAATGACAAAACCTACGGTGGCAAAACCGCCGTCATCACCACCGCCGGCAGCACGCGCGCGATGGTCGTGAACACCAACGAAGAACTGATGATCGCGCTCGACACCTACCGTTTGACCCGCAGCTCAGGCAAAGCCGAACACGTGAGCTTTGAAAACTATTGATTGAATGAAACGGGTGCGTGAACCTTGATACAATCAAGTGTTCACACACCCTTATTTTTTGACAAAGGACACTAAAATGTATGCATTGTATGTCGCGC
>CALFOA010000349.1 GCA_937919795.1 uncultured Neisseria sp. | reverse complement strand
TTGACTGACGGCAATCAAACCGATTTTATGAAGCTTCTGTTTTTTCAATCAAAAATTCAATCAATGCTCTCACCCGCCCGGCTTTTTGGCTGTTTTGCAGATAATAAAGATAAACGGGCGGATAGCTTATCCAATATTTTTCCATGACCGGAATAAAATCCGCTTTATCCGCCTGTTTTTCCAATACGGGCAGAAAAACCCTGCCTATGCCGACACCTTGGCGGACGGCGTCGTTAGCGGTATCAATATTGTTCACAATCAAAGGCATAGGCATTTCCACTTGGATTTCCTGCCCTTTATCCTGAACCGTTAAAGGGGATAGTCGGTTGGACGTGGTAAAGCGCCAACCGATTAATTTATGCTGCTGTAAATCCGTCGGCTTTTTCGGCTCGCCGTAGCGTGCTAAATAGGCGCGTGAGGCAAATAAGCCTTGGGTAACAGGCGGTAATAATTGGCGGGCGACCATATTTTCTTCTACTCTGTCTCCATAACGGATACCGAGGTCAAAGCCTTCTTTTAAAATATCCACCGTACCGTCGTTAATCGAAATTTCCAGTTGAATATCGGGATAGCGTTCGCAAAATTCGCCCAAGTGGGGTTGGATAATGCTTAAATACGCAAAACGGGCAACGGTAATACGCACCAAGCCCGATGGGGTATTGCCCAAATCCTGTACTTCCTCCACCGCAAACTCAAGGGTTTGCATGGCGGATTGGGTGTTTTCATACAGGCGTTGCCCGGCTTCTGTAAGCTCAATCTTGCGGGTGGTGCGGTTAAACAGCGGTAAACCGATGTGTTGTTCCAACAATTTCAATGCTTGGCTGACGGATGGCGGGGCAATCTCTAATTTTCGCGCCGCTCTCGCAATGCTGCCCTCGCGGACAATGGCGTGAAAGACGGTGAGGTAACCGTAAATTGAGCTGTTCATTTGTGCTTCTCTTATTCGATAAACTTAAAAATAACCACCTTCGTCATGTTCGGGCTTGACCCGAACATCTCCCTCTGTCCATGAAAGTCAAGATACTCGGGTCAAGCCCGAGTATGACGATACTGGGGCTGTAAAGTATTTGGCTACACGAAAATTATTAGGTTTTGCCTAATAATCAATTAGTCTTTAATCTTCTTATCATCATAATTTAAGTCTTTATAATACGCTACATCAACAAGCGGCAGGTTGCCGTTTGAGCTTTATAACAAGGAAGCACCATGAAAAACGTATTGATTATTTCAGGACACCCCGACTTAGCGGGTTCTGTTGCCAACCGCGCCATTCTCGATGAATTCAAAACGGCCTTACCGCAAGCGGAAATCCGTCGTTTAGACGAGCTTTATCCCAACTTTCAAATCGATGTGGCGGCGGAACAGCAGGCGATTGCTAAAGCCGATGTGATGGTGTGGCAGTTTCCATTTCATTGGTACAGCATGCCCGCGCTCATGAAAAAATGGTTGGATGATGTATTTGTACACGGCTTTGCGCACGGTTCAACGGCCAAACTGGCAGGTAAAAAATTATTGGTGTCGTTTACCACCGGCGCACCGAGTGAAGCCTATCAAAAAGAGGGCTTTTTCAAACACCGTGTAGAAGATTTTCTGCCGCAATTTGAAGCGACAGCCACACTCTGCCAGCTAGACTTTGTGACGCCCATGTATTTAAACGGTGTGAGCTATGTAGGGCGCGACGAGCAGGCGGTTCGGAACCAACAGGCAGCGGCAAAAGCCTATGCAACTCAAGTAATTGAAATGATTCAAAGCTTATAACAGAAGGAATTTACTATGAAAAACTTAGCAAACAAAGTTGTGATTATTACAGGCGCTTCATCAGGTATCGGCGAAGCAACAGCGTATAAATTAGCGGAACAAGGGGCAAAAATCGTACTTGCCGCCCGTCGTGAAGATAAATTAAAAGCGATTGCAGGCAACATTAAAGCGAACGGCGGCGAAGCGGTTTACCGCGTAACCGATGTAGTCAAAGCGGAAGACAACCACGCTTTAGTGGCATTGGCAAAATCCGCCTTCGGCAAAATTGATGCGATTTTCTTAAATGCAGGTTTAATGCCGAATTCGCCGATGTCTGCCTTAGAAACGGAAAACTGGGACAAAATGATTGATGTGAATATCAAGGGCGTACTGAACGGCATTGCGGCGGTCTTGCCGACTTTTGAAGCGCAAAAATCAGGCCATATCATCACCACATCTTCTGTTGCAGGCTTAAAAGCCTATCCGGGTTGTGCGGTTTACGGCGGTACCAAATGGGCGGTTAAAGCGATTATGGAAAGTTTGAGAATGGAAAGCGCGCAAGCAGGCAGCAATATCCGCACTGCCACCATTTACCCTGCTGCGGTGCAATCGGAATTGGTGTCAGGCATTACCAATGAAGAAGTATCGGGCGCATTCCGCCAATTATATGATGCTTACGAAATTCCGGCGGAGCGCATTGCCAATGTGGTGGCGTTTGCACTCAGCCAACCGGAAGACACCAGCATCACCGAATTTACCGTCGGCCCGACCAACCAGCCTTGGTAATAAGGAAAGCAGATGTACATCATCAATATCACAGTCAATAAAAACATCAGCGAACAGCAGCAAAACGAACTGTTTCCAATTCACACCGAATGGTTTAAAAAGTATTTTCAAGCAGGTAAATTCTTAATGTTAGGGCCTTATCGCGATACGGAACACGCAGGGGTCATTTTTGCGGTAACCGAAAGCCGCGAAGAATTACAGCGGATTCTGGAAAAAGACTGCTATTATCCCGACCTTGCCAGCTATGAAATCCGTGAATTTGAGCCGAAGCTGATTGCAGGCAATATTGCTGAATGTGTCGGTAAATAAAAAACATACCGGCGATATGGAATGAGGAAAATCATGATGAAATTAGTGAAAACCGTAGCAAGTGCGCTTACGCTCGCAACCACCCTCGGTGCACAAGCCGCGCCTGTCGTTAATCTGTTTGAGCTTGGTATCCGGCAAGGGCAAGCGGTACAATATGATGAAGTGGGCAAGCACAATATCACTACATCAATCAACACCGAGCAAGGCACGCTGGCAATGTATTCGATGAAGCAGAAAGCTCAACCGAATATGGCCTATATGTTTGAAATCTATGCGGATGAGCAGGCGTATCAAACCCATATCCAATCCGCGCAATACAAGGCATTTTTACAGGCGTCGCCGACCATTCTTACCGACCATAAAAAGCGTATTTCGCTTGAGCCGCAATTTTTAGCGGATAAAGCCGTAAAGCAAACGCCTGAAACCATTAATAATTTGGTCATTGTTGAGGTAAAACCCGAATGGAATCAAAAATTCCGTGATGTTGTGGTGCCTGAAATGAAGCAATCCATGAAAGTGGAAGAAGGCGTGCTGGCCATGTATGCGCTGACCGAGAAAGACAAGCCGAACCGCTGGTATTTCTATGAAATTTACGCCAGTGAACAGGCTTACCAACAACACCGCAAAACCCCGCATTTTCTGGACTATTTAAAACAGACTGGCAAAATGTTGCAAGATAAACAATCAGTTGCGGTTACGCCGAGTTTGTTGATGAATAAAGGCGGATTATTTTTTGAGAAGTAAGTGGTAAAAAATGCCTGTCTGAAAACGAACGCAGTGAGTTTCTGCGAAGCTAAAACGTTTTCAGACAGGCATTGTTTTATTTCTACTTACCCCACCATCGCCAAAACCTGCTGCTTCGTCCGCTCAAACACCGCTTTATCCGACAACGCATTAGCCACCAAGCTCGCGCCTTCGCATAGGTTTAGAATCATCAGGGCGGTATGGGGGGCGTCCAGTGCGGGGATTTCGCCCGCTTCAACTGCTTGCTGCAACACCCGTTCCAGCCAATCGAGCTGCAAAGTGAAGTTGTCTTTGGTTTTGGCGAGCAGGGCTTCGGGCAGGTTGTGTTTGTCCGCCACCAGTGCGGCGCACATCGGCAGGCGGTCGCAGTTGTCGGCGAACAGGGTGACATAGGCGCTCAGGCGCTCTTTGAGTGTGGCGTGGCTTTGTTCAATACCGCTTAATGTCGCGCTTGCCTGCTCAAAACTGGCCGCTGCCACCGCTACGCCCAAATCGGCTTTGCTGGGGAAATAGTGGTGGATACTGGCTTTTTTAATGCCGATTTCGTCCGCCAAATCGGCATAGCTAAACGCGGCATAGCCTTTTTCGCGCATCAGGCGGCTGGCCAGTTGCAGTAATTTTTCTCGTGTGTTTTCTTGCCGCATAAAATAGTCCTATCCTACTAATAGGTAGATTTTAGTTAAACCGCCCTTGTTTTCGCAAGAGATTGCTTTATAATTCTAACCTACCAACTGGTAGGTAAGCCAGCTATTTTATATTTTATTCGAAGATTGATTATGAAAAAACAAGACATTTTAAACGCCTACAATTTCCGCCACGCCTGCAAACTGTACGACCCCAGCAAGAAAATCAGCGATGAGGATTTGCGTTTTATTTTGGAAACCGGCCGTTTGTCGCCCAGCTCGTTCGGTTTGGAGCCGACGCGTTTTGTGGTGGTGAAAAAGCCTGAAATCCTGCAATTTATCAGCGAAAACGGATGGGGCGTGGGCGCGAAAGCCACCGATGCCAGCGATTTGGTGCTGATTTTGGCGCGCAAAGGCAAGGCTTTGCAGGAAGATACGCCTTATTTTGCCAAGGCTTTCCGCGAGTTGCGCGGTTTGAGCGATGAAATCTTTAATGCTTATACCGGCTTCTTTAAAAACTTCCGCCTCAGCGATTTTGATTTGAACACCGAGCGCGCGTTTGATGATTGGTCGGCGCACCAAAGCTATATCGCGCTGGGCAATATGATGACTTCTGCGGCGATGATCGGTATCGACAGCACGCCGATGGAAGGTTTTCCGATGGAAAAAATGAGCGCTTACTTGGCCGAGCAAGGCGTGTTGAATCGCGATGAGTTTAACTTGGTGACCATGCTGGCGCTGGGCTATCGCGGCGAAGAGCCGAAACACGCGAAAACCCGTTTAGCTTTTGATGATGTGGTCACTTTTGTCCGTTAATCAAACAGGAATTTATCATGGCAAAACTTCGTTTTTTAAATCAGCCTTATACCCTGAAAAACCTCACGCTGCGCAACCGAGTGGTGATGCCGCCGATGTGCCAATACGCGGCGCAAGACGGTATGCCGAACGACTGGCACAAAGTGCATTACACCGCCCGCGCCATCGGCGGCGTGGGTTTGATTATTGTCGAGATGACCAATGTCGCGCCCAACGGCCGCATTTCGCCAAACTGCTTGGGCTTGTGGAACGACGAACAGCGCGATGTGTTTAAAGAAATCGTCGCCAGCGTGCATCAATACGGCGCGAAAATCGGCATTCAAATCGCCCACGCCGGCCGCAAAGCGCAAGACTGCCAAAGCGTAGCGCCGTCTGCCATTCATTACGGCGAGCTGGATTTTGAAGGCCAAAACCTCACCACGCCGCTGGAACTGAGCGAAGCGGAAATCCAAGAGATTATCGAGCAATTCAAGCAGTCGGTGAAACGCGCGGTGGATGCCGGTTTCGATATGATTGAACTGCACGGCGCACACGGCTATTTGATTCATCAATTCGCCTCGCCCAAATCCAACCAACGCAGCGACCAATACGGCCAAGACCGCTTGCTGTTCGGCGAACAAGTGATTCAGGCCGCCAAATCGGTGATGCCTGCCGATATGCCGCTGGCGGTGCGCTTCTCGGCGCAAGAGTACGGCGACAAAGGCTATAACCTGGATTACGGCGTGGACATTGCCAAGCGCTTTGCCGCAGCAGGCGCGGATATGCTGCATGTAAGCGGCGGCGGCGACGGCGTGTTGCACCCCGATTACCATCCGCCCATCCAAGCAGGCTATCAAGTCGGCCTTGCCCGCCGGATCAAGCAGGAAACCGGTTTGCCGGTGATTGCGGTGGGTATGCTGGACAATGCCGATGTCGCCGACCATGTGCTCGGCACCGGCGACGCGGACTTGGTGGCCGTTGGCCGCGGCCTGCTGCGCGATCCAAACTGGGTGCTGAACGCGCAATACAACCGCGTGGCCGCCGACAGCGCAGGTGTGCAGTTTGTACCGCCTTCTTATCAACGCGGTTATTTGTAACCAGAAATGCCTGTCTGAAAAACTAAAAATCATCTTTCAGACAGGCATTTATCAACCATACCGTTCACTCTATGGAAACAACACAATGAAGTTATCCATCCTCAATCTGGTTCCCGTGCGCGAGGGGCAAGACCACAGCCAAGCGATGGCGGCGATGGTGCGCTTGGCGCAAGCGGCCGAGCAAATGGGCGTTGAGCGCTATTGGATTGCCGAACACCACAATATGAAAAATCTGGCGAGTTCGGCCACCGCTTTGCTGATTCAGCACACCTTGGCCAATACGCAAAGCTTGCGCGTCGGCTCCGGTGGCGTGATGTTGCCCAACCACAGCCCTTATGTGGTGGCCGAGCAATACGGCACGCTGGAAACCCTGTACCCCAAGCGCGTAGAGCTGGGTTTGGGTCGCGCCCCAGGTACCGACCGCCGCACCGCCCTCGCGCTGCGCCGTGGTCGTGAACATTTTGATTTTCCGGCTGAAATCGCCGAATTGCGTGGCTATTTCGACAACAGCAACGGCGTATCCGCCTACCCCGCCGCCGGGCTGAATGTGCCGTTTTATATTTTAGGTTCCAGCACCGAAAGCGCTTATTTGGCCGCCGAACTCGGCCTGCCCTATGCCTTTGCTTCCCATTTCGCCCCGCGCATGTTGGAAATGGCGGTCGAAATTTACCGCAAATATTTCAAACCGTCGCCGCACTTGGCCGAGCCTTATGTGATCATCGGCGTGAACGCCATCGTGGCCGACAACGACGACGAAGCGCAAATGCTTGCCACCACGCAAACCCAGTTTTTCCTAAACGTGGTCACCAACGCCCAGCAAAACCTGCAACCGCCGGCGGCCAACGTGAACGAAGTCTGGCACAACTACCGCCAAGCCAGCCAAGCGCCCCATTTCGGCCCGGTGGATTTGAATGAACTGCCGATTTATCAGCAAGAGCGCGAAGTGGTCGAACAAATGACCGCCTGCTCACTGATCGGCAGCCCCATCAGCGTCGCCCACCAGCTGAACGCCTTGCGCAACAAAATCCACTTCGACGAAATCATGGCGGTGAGCTATATCTTTGATGAAGCGAAACAAATTCAGTCTTATCGATTATTGAAAGAGATTGTGGATGGGCAGTAATAAAATGCCTGTCTGAAAACAGTTTCAGACAGGCATTCCCGTCCAATCTTCTCTAAACACCCATTAAAAACCTATTTTAAGAACACAATATGAATCCTTTATTCCAAGCTTATACCCTCAACAACGGCGTAGAAATCAAAAACCGTTTGGTGGTCGCCCCGATGACCCATTTAGCCTCAGACGAAAACGGCCACATCACCCCAGACGAGCGCCGTTTCCTCAATAACCGCTTTGAAGGCTTCGGCCTGTTTATTGCGGCGGCCACTTTAGTAGCAGAAGGCGGCAAAGCCTTTTACGGCCAGCCAGAAGCCATAGCCGAAGACGATTTGCCGAGTCTGTGCGAAGTGGCCGAAATCGCCCACCAACAAGGCGCTAAAGCCCTGCTGCAAATCCACCACGGCGGCTGGCAAGCATTGCCCGATCTGAACCCGAACGGCGAAATTTTCGCCCCGTCCGCCCACACAGCCACCGGCGCCAAGGCCTTAACCGACGCACAAATCCGCAGCATCATCGCAGGCTATGCCAACGCGGCGGAGCTGGCTTTGCAGGCGGGCTTTGACGGCGTAGAAATCCACGGTGCCAACAACTACCTGATTCAACAGTTTTTCTCGGCGCAATCCAACCAACGCAGCGACGAATGGGGCGGCAACCTCGAAAACCGCATGCGCTTCCCGTTGGCGGTTGTCGACGCCGTTACCGACATCGTGAAAAAACACCAGCGCCCCGACTTTATCGTCGGCTACCGCTTCTCACCCGAAGAAGCCGGCGACAACGGCATCACCATGGCGGAAACCTTCGCCCTGATTGACGCGCTGGTAACCAAACCCCTGCAATATCTGCACGTTTCCTTGTGGGATTTCTACAAACTGGCACGCCGCGGTGCAGACGAAACCCGCACCCGCATCGAGCAGCTGCACGCGCGTATCGGTGGCAAACTGCCGCTGATCGGTGTCGGCAATATCTACACCGGCGAGCAGGCAGAACAAGCGTTTGCCACCGGCTGGGCAGAATTCATCGCCTTGGGCAAAACCCTGCTGCTGAATCCGAACTGGGCGGAATTAGCAGCCAATGGCGGCGAGTTTGCCACCGAAATCGACCCCGAGCACGCCGAAGCATACCGCCTGCCGGCACGAATGCTGGCGCTGTCGCTACAAGGCACCTTGGCCTGGCTACCGCCGGTGAAAGGGATGGAGCGTCAGATGTTGGATATTTGAGGTGGATTTTAAATAAGAGGCCTGTCTGAACATGGTTTTCAGACAGGCCTAATCAGTCAATGCCTGTCTGAAACCGTTACTGCTAAATCAATAAAACTACTGATCTATCTGTACGTTATAATACCCACACCCCCCAAAACCCATAAGGAAATCCCATGAGCGAACTCAGCAAACAACCCGTGGCCGATCGTGCCGAATACAATGCCTTTTTCCCCTCCGAATACTCATTGAGCGTCTACACCGCACCGAAAACCGATTACAACGGCGTGAAGTTCAGTCAGCCCTACAGCGGCGACAAATACAAAGTGTTGGTGATTGCCACTGATGAGCGTTACCTGAAAATGCAAAACGGCAAACTGTTTTCCACCGGCAACCATCCGGTCGAAACCCTGCTACCGATGCTGCATATTCATAAAGCCGGTTTCGAGCAGGAAATCGCTACCCTCTCCGGCAACCCCGCCAAACTGGAAATGTGGGCGATGCCGCAGGAAGACGAAGCGGTGCAGGAAATTTTCCAAACCTATCTGCCCAAGCTGCAAAGCCCGCACAAGCTTGCGGATATTCTGGCCGAAGTGACCGCTCCCGATTCGCCGTATCTGGCGGTATTTATTCCCGGCGGCCACGGTGCGTTTAGCGGCATTCCCGAAAGCGCCGAAGTGAAACAAATACTGGATTGGGCGCTGGCCAACGATAAATTCATCATCACCCTCTGTCACGGCCCTGCTGCGTTGGTGGCTGCGGCTGAAGACAACCGTTTCCCGTTTACCGGCTACCAATTGTGCGTGTTCCCCGATGCGCTCGACGAAGGCGCCAACCTCGACATCGGCTACATGCCCGGCCGCCTGCCTTGGCTGGTTGCCGAGCGCCTGCAACAACTGGGCATGACCGTGCTCAACGACGGCATCACCGGCCAAGTCCACCGAGACCGCCAACTGCTCACCGGCGACAGCCCGCTGGCAGCCAACGCGTTGGGCATTCTGGCTGCCGATACTTTATTGGAAGCGACGAAATAAGCGGTTTTTGGGTGTACTTCCCTTGTTAAGATAAGGCCATACTCAGTTTGGTACCGAGTATGGCCTTATTGTTCCAAATAATCAGGTTTTTGAAGCCTAGAAATATCGCGCTCAACCCAACAGAATCAATAGCCAAGTCAGGGCAACCAGCAGCAGTGAGATAAATACCGCCGCCGAGCCGATGTCTTTTGCTCTGCCGGAGAGTTCGTGATACTCGGCACCGATACGATCCACCGTACTTTCCACCGCGCTGTTCAACAATTCTGTAATCAACACAATCAGTACAGAGCCGCATAACAGTATTTTTTCTACCGCACCATCACCCAACCATAACCCGAGTGGAACCAGTACAACCGCAAGCCAGAACTCTTGGCGAAAGGCGGCTTCATGGATATAGGCACTTTTCAAGCCCTGCATCGAATAACCGGCAGCTTTGATAATGCGTTGAAAATCAGCTTTGTTTTGAGGTTTCATGATCATTTTCCGTATGAATGCGCGGATGCTTAATGATTTCCACGACATTTCGCCAAAATATCTTCATCTGCCCGATATTGGCTAATCGTGCGCGGATCGGCGTCGCTCAAACCGACCAAGGTGTGGAAAATATTATCGTGCGAATAAGCCTGCTTGCTTTGGCTGTTCAAACAAGCGAGATCTGTGGATTTCTGTTTTAACCAAGCGGGTGATAGCCACATGGTCATCGGTACGCGGGTTTGGTATTCGGGCGCTATCGCATACGGTGTGCCGTGCAGATACATACCGTTTTCGCCCAGCGATTCGCCATGGTCGGATACAAACAACAAACTACTCTTCCAATCGGGGCGCTGTTCCAAACGGTGGATGATTTGATCCAGCAATTGGTCGATGTACACAATGGTGTTGTCGTAGGTGTTGCGCAATTTGTCATTACTGCAACGGTTGATTTCGCGCGTGTCGCAAGTGGGGGTAAACAGGCGTTCCTGCGCGGTGTAGCGCTCGAAATAAGTCGGTCCGTGGCTGCCAATGCTATGCAGCACCACCACCAAATCTTGCTCTGAAGGCGCATTGAGCAATTTATCCAACTCGGGCAGCATGATATTGTCCAAACATTCGCCGTCGGTGCAATAATCGGGCAGATTCAGTTGGATAGTGTTGGTGGTCGGGATGCGCTCGCATACCCCTTTACAATCGCTGTTGTTTTCAACCCAATGCAATTGCGCACCGGCGTATTGCAGCGTATCCAGAATATTGTCTTGGCGGTTGGCTTTGACTTCGTTGTATTGCTCGCGCCCCATGCTGGAAAATAAGCAGGGTACCGACAACGCGGTCGCCGTGCCGCAACTACTCACATTGGGGAAGTTGATGACGGCTTCACCTTTTTGTAAACGGGCGGCCAGTTTCGGCGTGGTTTGCTTCTCATAGCCGTTCAAACCCCAGTTTTGCGCGCGTGTGGTTTCCCCCAATACCATAATCACCACATTGCGCTGCTTATCGCTTTTATTCAGCTTGGCGTCTTTGCCCAATGCCGCATACGGCATATTTTCCGCGCGTAGCCGCTTGAGTTTGCTTACACCTGCTGTAATGAAATTAGACGGCACAATCAAATGCTTAATGTCGGCATGATTGCGGAAAAACGATGCATAATCCTGATAATAAACGGCCGCTACGCCCAAAATCACCCCCAAAGACAGCCCCAGCGCCATTACGCGCTTGGCAATCTCTTTCCACCAAACCGCATACAGACATTGAGTGCGTACATACAGTAGCGCAGGCAACACGCCCAACAGCAGCAGCCACGCCACATAACTGAACGACACCATCCGCGCACTTTCCGCCGGTGTGGTTTGTAAAACATTGTCCAGCATATGCCTATCAAAATAGACATTGAAAAACACCGAATGGTAACTCACCGCCGCGCTTAAAATCAGCAACACCGGGATAATGATTTTATGCACATAGGGCAGAGACAACAGCAGCAACAAGATATAGCACAAAGCCCACAACACCAGCGGTACCGTATAAACAAAATAATCGCCTGCGGTGCCGGTGGGTTGATAGGATTGAAATACCGTGCGGAAAAATGCCCAGTTCAACACAAAGGCAAAATAAGCGGAAAGCAAAAC
>CALFOA010000348.1 GCA_937919795.1 uncultured Neisseria sp. | reverse complement strand
GTCTGAAAAAATATCTTAAATTCGCTGCCAAACCACCTATTTTTTCATCAACACCATACTTTATAAATAAACCCCTATCACTATGTCTTCCCCATCATCTTCCCCCAACCCATCCCACCGCCCGGTCTCACTGGCGCTGCTGCTGTGCGCCATCATCCTGATGGCGGCCAATCTGCGCTCGCCGCTGGTGGCGTTGGGGCCGGTAGTGCCGTTTATTCAAGACGATCTCGGGGTTTCCGCTTCCTATATCGGCCTGATTGCCGCGGCGCCGATGGCGGTGTTTGCGCTGTTTTCGCCGCTGGCGGTGTGGGCGGCGAAAAGATGGGGAATGGCGCAGGTATTGCCGTGGTCGATGGCGCTGATGATGGCGGGGATAGGCTTGCGCATCACCGGCCCTTCGGTGGATTTTTTGCTGCTGGGTACAATTGTGTTGTCAGCGGCGATTGCGGCGGGCAATGTGTTGCTGCCGGCACTGGCCAAGCGCAATCTGCCTACCCGCATCGGTTTGGTGGTGGGTACTTTGTCGGCCACCATGTCGGTTTCGGCGGCGCTGGCTTCGGCGGTGGCGGTGCCGTTGGCGCAATGGGGCGATTGGCGCTGGTCGCTCGGCGTTTGGTTGTTGACCGCGTTGGCGGCGTTTGCCATCTGGTATCCCCTGCGCAAGCGCTTGGCGGTGCCGCCGACGGCGGCGGAAACGGGCGGCAACGGTGTGGCGGTGTGGCGTTCGCCGCAGGCTTGGATGATCAGTGTGTTTATGGGTACGCAGTCGCTGGCGTTTTATTCGTTGGTGAACTTTATGCCTTCGGTGTTGCAGGCCAAGGGGCTGACGGCCTTGGCGGCGGGCAATTATATGTCGCTGTTTCAGATTTCTTCGTTGCTCGGCGTGCTGGCGGTTTCCGCTTGGTTTGGCCGAAGCGGCAACCGGCCGTTGTTTAGTGTAATCATCTCGGCGCTGATGTTTGCGGGGGTGGCCGGCATCTGGCTTTCATCGGCGGCATGGGCGTGGTTTTGGGTAATCTTGGCGGGTATCGGCGGCTCGGCGACGTTTTCGATGGTGCTGATGCTGTTTGCCTTGCGTACCGACAACAGCAGCGAAGCGGCCGCGCTTTCCGGTATGGCGCAGGCGGTGGGCTATAGCATTGCTATTTTGGGGCCCTTGGGTATGGGGATGTTGTACGACGCCACCGGTTCGTGGACGGCGGCGATGGCGGTGCTTAGTAGCTTGTTAGCCGCTGAATGCGTGTTGGCTTGGTGGGTGGCGCAGCCGAAAACCTTAGGCGAATACCGTAAGTAAATAACGCACGAAAATGCCTGTCTGAAAGCTTATTGCATAGCGTTTTCAGACAGGCATTTTCACGCGTTATCATTTCAACTGATGACGTTTATCGTCATTTCTGAATCTACATCATTTTTCATACCGCAAACCGAAAAAATGGTGTAAAACCCGTAAGTTTGTTTCCTTCAAGCCGGCTATATTAAGCAGCGGTTTGATACAAAATTTCAATACAACCGACTTAACCACCACAGCGAACGCTTTCCCCGCGTGGAACGCTTGTTCGCCTCTACTCAGAAAGGAGCGCTATGCTGACCCTCTCAACCGAGCATATCCGTATGCGGCAGCAAGCGGCGAATAAAGAAGAAGCCTTGCAATTACTGGCCGATATTCTGGCGGCCGACGGCCTGACCCTGCCGGAATATTTAAACGGCCTCAAAGCGCGCGAAGCGCAAACCAGTACTTATCTCGGCCAGGGCATTGCCATTCCGCACGGCACGCCCGAATCGCGTACCTCTATTCTCAACACCGGCGTGCGGCTGGTGCATTTCCCCGACGGCGTGTTGTGGGACGGCGAAAACAAAGCCTATCTGGCGGTGGTGATCGCCGCCAAGTCCGACGAACACCTGCAAATCCTGCAACTGCTCACCCGCGCGCTGTCGGAAGATGTGGAAGACGCGCTGCGCCAGGCGCAAACGCCGGACGACATCCTGAACCTGCTGCACGCGCAGCCGGAAAGCCTGATGCTGCATGAAAACCTGATGGTGGCGGGTGCCGAAGCGGCGGACATCGACGATGTGCTGTATCAGGCCGCCGCGTTGTTGAAAAAACAGCAGGCGGTGGCGCCCGGTTTCCTCAGCGCTTTGCAGCCGCAAGATGCGGTGAACCTGCAAGCCGGGCTGTGGTGTTTGACCGCCGAACAAGCGGTATTGCAACCGGCGGTGGCGATTGTGAAGCTGAAACAGCCGGTACCGTTCCGCGACGGCAGTTTGTCGGCGCTGGTGTGCGTGGCCGCCAACGACAACTTGGATTTGCAACGACTCTCGCGCCTGATGGATGTGCTGTTTATGCCCAAAGCGCTGCAAAGCAGCGAATCGCGCCGCGAGCTGGCGTTGGAATTGGGCGCGGAAACCGTACCCGATTGGCAGTCGGCCAGCGTGGTGTTGGCCAACTCGCACGGCCTGCACGCCCGCCCGGCCACGGCGTTGGCGAACGTCTGCAAAGAGTTTGACGGCGAAGTGCGGGTATCGCTGGACGGCGGCGGCTATGTTTCAGCCAAAAGCCTCACCAAATTATTGTCGCTGGGCGCCGAGCGCGGCCAAACGCTGACCTTTATCGCCGAGCCGAATACCGCCGCCGAAAGCGGTTTGCCGCAGATTATTCAGGCGGTGCGCAGTGGTTTGGGCGAAGAAGTGGAAGCGGTTGAAAAAGCTGCCGCCGCGCAGGGTAATGATGCGTTTGCGGTGGCTGCGGTGGTGTTGCACGACGACGTGCGCAACCAAGGCGTGGCCGCATCGCCCGGTTTGGCAGCCGGTAAAGCCTATCTGATGAAGGCACCGAGTTTCCAATACGAGCGCAGCGCGGCTGATAGTGAAGCCGAGCGCGGCAAGCTGCAACAGGCGATTGCGGCGGTGAAAGACGAGTTGGCGCAAATGGTGTCGCAAGCCAAATCGAAAGACATCCGCCAGATTTTCACCGCCCATGCCGCCTTGCTGGACGATCCCGAGTTGCTGCAACAAGTGGACGCCGGTATCCGCCAACAATTGAGCGCACCGGCCGCGTGGCACAGCCACATTGAAGCGTTGGCGCAAGAACAGGAATCCTTGAACAACCCGCTGCTGGCCGAGCGTGCCGCCGATTTGCGCGATGTGGGCAATAAAGTGATGGCCTTGTTGTGCGGCGCGAAAACTGCCGCCGAGCCGCAAGAGCCGTATATTTTGGTGATGGAAGACGTGGTGCCGAGCGTGGTGGCGCGTTTGGATCAGCAAAAAGTGGCCGGTATCCTTACTGCCGGCGGCGGCGCCAGCTCGCACAGCGCGATTGTAGCGCGAGCCTTGGGCATTCCGGCGGTGGTCGGCGCGGGTGAAGCGGTGTTGTCGCTGGCCGAAGGCAGCACGCTGCTGATTAACGGCGAAGACGGCGCGTTTTACCTCAATCCGGCGCAAAACCGCATCGACGACGCCATGCAGCAGCGCGCGCTGATGCAGGAACAGCGCAAACAGGCCGAAGCGCACAGCATGGAGCCTGCGGTCACCACCGACGGCCACCGCGTGGAAGTGGCGGTAAACCTCGGCAAGGTCGGCGATGCCGCCGGCGCGGTACAGCGCGGTGCCGAAGCAGTCGGCCTGTTGCGTACTGAGCTCGTGTTTATGTCGCACCAAAGCGCGCCCGATGAAGCGCAGCAGGAACAGGACTACCGCGTGGTGTTTGATGCGATGGAAGGTCGGCCGGTGGTGGTGCGTACTCTGGATGTGGGCGGCGACAAACCGCTGCCGTATCTGCCGCTGCCGAAAGAAGACAACCCCTTCCTCGGCGAGCGCGGCTTGCGCATGACTTTGCGCCGCCCGCAATTGCTGCGCCAACAGCTGGCCGCCTTGCTGAAAGCCGCCGACGGCCGCCCGCTGCGGATTATGTTCCCAATGGTGGGTCGTTTGGAAGAATGGCACGCCGCCAAAGCGATTCTGGACGATGTGCTGGCACAACATCCCTGCCCGGATTTACAGGTAGGCATTATGGTGGAAGTGCCCTCGGTGGCGCTGATTGCCGATCATCTGGCTAAAGAAGTGGATTTCTTCAGCATCGGCACCAACGACCTCACCCAATACGTACTCGCCATCGACCGCGGCCACCCGATTCTTTCCGCCGAAGCCGACGGCCTGCATCCGAGCATTTTGCAATTGGTCGATCACACGGTAAAAGCTGCCCACAAACACGGCAAATGGGTGGGCGTGTGCGGCGAATTGGCGGCCGACAGCAAAGCGGTGCCGATTCTGCTGGGTTTGGGCGTGGACGAATTGAGCGTGTCCGCCGGCAGCATTCCGTTGGTGAAAGCCCAAGTGCGCCGCCTGCATACGCAGGAATGCAAAACGCTGGCCGCCGAGGCGCTTACCTGCGCCACCGCCGCCGAAGTGCGCTCGTTGAGCAGCAGAAACGGATAAATCATGGCCAAATTTTTGTGTATCACCCCCAATCCGGCGATAGACCTCACGCTGTCGCTGGACACCCTGCAAGCGGGTGCGGTGAACCGCCAGCAATCGGCGGTGAGCCATGCGGCCGGTAAAGGGCTGAATGTAGCGCAGATTCTGCACGATTTGGGGCATGAAGTAACCGTATCCGGCTTTCTCGGCCGCGACAATGCCGATTTGTTCCGCCAGCATTTCGCCCGCGAAAGCTTCCGCGACGAGTTTGTGTATGTGAACGGCGAAACCCGCCACAACATCAAAATCGCCGAACAAAGCGGCCGCATGACCGACATCAACGGCAAAGGTTTTGTGGTGAGCGATGCCGACAAAGCTGCGCTGTTGGAAAAAATGGCGCCCTTAGCGGCGGCAGCCGATTATGTGGCGGTGTGCGGCAGCCTGCCGCAGCAGTTTACTCCGCAGGATTTGCAGCGCTTATTGGCCTGTCTGAAAACCGCCAATGCCCATATTGCGGTGGACACCAGCGGCGAAGCGTTGGCGGCGGCAGTAACTTGTTCGCCGTTTTTAATCAAGCCCAACAGCGAAGAATTGCAGCAAAGCTTCGGCCTGCCCGCCGAAACCACTGCCGAGCAGGCGATTGCCATTGCGAATTTGCCGCAGCCGGTAGAAAACGTGGTGCTGTCGATGGGCGAACACGGCGTGAACTGGTGGCAGCAAGGTCGCTGCCTGCACGCTACCGCCGCACGGGTAGAGGTGAAAAGTACGGTCGGCGCGGGCGACACCCTGCTGGCCGGTATGCTGCACGGCTTGGCTTGCGGCCACAGCCCGGAACAAACCCTGCAAACCGCCGCTGCGCTGGCTGCCCATGCGGTGAGCCAAATCGGTTTCGGCATTCCCGATAACGAACGTTTATCGGCATTAAAACAAGATATTTCCATTCAAATAGAGAAGGATTTCGCATCATGAGCACTTCCGTTTTATTGATTCCCAACCATCCGGCCAAGGCCGCCAACGCGCTGATTCTGGCGCGCAAACTGGCGGCATTGGCGCAAGAACAAGGCCTGCACGCCGAAGTAGTGACCTTGGCCGATGCGGCGGCGGGCGATTTTTCCCGCATCGTGTTTGTCGGCCAATTGCCCGAGCAACTCGGTGCGTTCCCGGCCGAACGCGTCGGCGTGATCGGCCTGAACGAAGCGAGTGAGAACGCCGCGGCGTCGCTGCAGCGGGTGTTGAGCGAAAGCGGTATCAGCCAAACTTCTGCCGCTTCGGTGGCTGCCCCCGCCGCAGTGGCCGCCACGGCTGCGGTCGCAGCAGCTGCGCCGTCTGCCAACCGCCCGCTGCACTTCGTTGCCATCACCGCTTGTCCCACCGGCGTGGCGCATACCTTTATGGCGGCCGATGCGCTAAAACAAGGAGCGGCCAAGCTGGGCTACACCATCGATGTGGAAACCCAAGGCTCGGTGGGCGCGAAAAGCATCCTCACCGAAGAATCGATTGCGCGCGCCGATTATGTGATTCTGGCCACCGATATCGAGGTCGATACCGCGCGTTTTGCCGGTAAAAAAGTGTACCGCTGCGCCACCGGTTTTGCTTTGAAGCAAACCGACAAAGCGTTTGCTGAAGCGGTGAGCAGCGCCCGCCAACAGGGTGGATCGGCTGCCTCTGCCAATCAGGACGGTGCGGCTAAAGCCAAAGAAAAGCCTAGTGTGTACAAACACTTGCTTACCGGCGTATCGTTTATGCTACCTTTGGTGGTGGCGGGCGGTTTGCTGATTGCGATGTCGTTTATCTTCGGTATCAATGCGTTTGAAGAAAAAGGCTCGCTGGCCGAAGTATTGATGCACACCGGTAAAGCCGCCTTTGGCCTGATGGTGCCGATTCTGGCGGGCTATATCGCCTATTCGATTGCCGACCGCCCCGGTTTGGCGCCCGGCTTAATCGGCGGTGCGCTGGCGGTGCAACTGGAATCAGGTTTCCTGGGCGGCATTGTTGCCGGTTTCCTTGCCGGTTATCTGGCGCTGGCTTTGGTGAAATACATCAAACTGCCGACCACCATGGAAGCCTTGAAACCGATTCTGATTGTGCCTTTGCTGAGTTCTTTAGTAGTCGGCCTGATTATGTTCTTCGTGGTCGGCGAGCCGGTGGCGCAACTGTTTAAGGCGATGAACGAGTTCCTCACCAGCATGGGTACCGCCAATGCGGTGTTGCTGGGCGTGATCATCGGCGCGATGATGTGTGTGGACTTGGGCGGCCCGATCAACAAAGCGGCCTACACCTTCTCGGTTGGCCTGTTGACCACCCAAAACTACTTCCCGATGGCCGCCGCAATGGCGGGCGGTATGGTACCGGCAATCGGTATTGCGATTGCGACCATGCTGGCCAAGCGTAAATTCAACGAAAACGAAGTGAGCGCCGGCAAAGCCTCGTTCGTGCTCGGCCTGTGCTTTATTTCCGAAGGCGCGATTCCGTTTGCCGCCCGCGACCCGATGCGGGTGATTCCCTGCTGTATCGCCGGCGGCGCGCTCACCGGTGCGTTGGTGGCGCTGTTCCAAAACGAACTGCACGCCCCGCACGGCGGTATCTTTGTATTGCTGATTCCGAACGCCATCAATAAACCGTTGATGTACCTGCTGGCCATCGCCGCCGGCAGCCTGCTCACCGGTGTGCTGTATGCGGTGTTGAAACGCAAGGATCAAAGCGCCGCGCCTGCGGAAGCAGTGGCGAATTAAGCGATAGAGAGAAGAAAAGCCGGGCGGATTGCCCGGCTTTTTTGTTGAAACATATTACTGGGAGCGCGGGCGGCTCGCCCGCAGGCAAGCGGTACGCTTGCTCAGAGTTGAGCAATCAAAGTCATGCCGGACTTTCTAGCTTGCCTGCGGCCAAATGCGGGCGAGCCGCCCGCGCTCCCAGGGTGCTTGCCGTATCTTGAATTTAAGTGATAGGGTAGATGAACTTAAAAATAGTCACTTTCTTCAAGCCCGAGCATGACGATACGGTGATGAATTGAGTTATTGGGTTATATTCATATAAAAATGCCTGTCTGAAGAAAACTTTCAGACAGGCATTGTTTGATTTAAACAGCAAATGTTCTCTTATGGCTTAACATTTCGCTTCGGCATTTTTACGGGCGTAATACCACCAGTTTAAGGCCAGGCACAAAACGTAAAACAGGATAAAACCAATCAGGGCGGCGTTAACGCTGCCGGTTAAATCGATTGAAGTACCGTAGCTTTTCGGGATGAAGAAACCGCCGTAGGCTGCGAAGGCGGCAGTAAAGCCGATTACGGCTGCGCCTTCTTTGGTGGCATCCAAACGTGCCTGCTCTTCGCTCACCAAGCCTTGTTGGGCGAATTTTTGGTGCATATTCAGGAAAATCACCGGCACCTGCATAAAGGTGGAACCGTTGCCCAAGCCGGTTAAGGCGAATAGGGCGATAAAGCAGGCGAAAAAGCCCCAGAAGTTGCCGCCTTGGCCGTCGCTCGGCAGGAAGGAAATCACGCCGATAACCGCCACAATCATCCCGGCGAACACAAGCTGGGTAATCAGCGCGCCGCTCTTGATTTTATCGGAAACCCAACCACCGAGCGGGCGCACCAGCGCGCCGACCAAGGGGCCTAAGAAGGCGTATTTCACCGGGTCGATTTCGGGGAACTGGCTTTTGGTGAGCAACGGAAAGCCGGCGGCAAAGCCGATAAACGAGCCGAAGGTGCCGAGATAAAGGATACACATAATCCAGTTGTGTTTGCGGCTGAAAATAATGGCCTGATCTTTAAAGCTGGCTTTGGCGCTGGCCAAGTCGTTCATGCCGAACCAGGCGGCGATGGTGGCGATAATAATAAACGGTACCCACACAAAACCGGCATTTTGCAGCCACATTTGTTTGGTCACATCGCCTTTCACCCAAGTTTGCGCTTCGCCGCCCAAGGCGCCGAACACGCCGGCAGTAATCACCAACGGCACCACAAACTGCACCGCCGATACGCCGAGGTTGCCCAAGCCTGCATTTAAGCCCAAAGCGGTGCCTTTCTCGGCTTTCGGATAGAAAAAGCTGATATTGGCCATGCTGGAGGAGAAGTTACCGCCACCAAAACCGCACAATAAGGCCAGTACCATCATGGTGATGTAGCTGGTGTTGGGGTCTTGCACGGCAAAGCCTAAGCCGATGGCGGGCAACAGCAGGCTGGCGGTGGAAAGGGTGGTCCATTTACGGCCGCCGAATACCGGTACCATAAACGAGTAGAAAATCCGCAAAGTGGCGCCGGATAAGGCGGGCAGGGCGGCCAGCCAGAATAATTGGTTGGGCGTGTATTTGAAGCCGATATTGGGCAGGTTCACCACCGCCACGCTCCACACCTGCCAGATGGCAAACGCCAACAGCAGCGCGGGAATGGAAATCCACAAATTGCGGGTGGCGACTTTTTTACCGGTTTTTTGCCAGAACTCTTTGTCTTCCGGCTGCCAATGTTCAATTAAGTGAGACATCTTGTGACTCCTTGAAAAAATGTTAGCTATGCCTGTCTGAAAGTTTTTTCAGACAGGCATAGAGGGTTATTTCGCCGCTTCGCTGTTGCGTTTGGCTTTAAACGAGAAGTGCATCCAAATCAGCGATACGCACACGGTGCCGTAGAGCAGCATGAAAGAAGTGGAGCGCACGCCGGTGAAGTCTTCCAAGGCGCCGAACATAATCGGCAACAGGAAACCGCCCATACCGCCGGCCAAGCCGACGATGCCGGATACCGCGCCGATGTTGTGCGGATAATCATCAGCCACGAATTTGAATACCGAAGCCTTGCCTACCGCAGTGGCGACGCCAACGGTGAACATCAGGATGGTGAACACGGTCACGCTCAAGCCGATGTGCAGGTTCATCACGCCGGTTTTGGTTTGAATTGCCAACTCGGTTTGCGGATAAGAGAGCAGGAAGAAGCACACCCAGCACACCCACATCACCGCCCAAGTTACTTTGTAGGCACCGAATTTGTCGGAAAGATAACCACCAAACGCACGCAATACGCCGCCGGGTAGCGAGAAACAGGCGGCCAAGAAGGCAGCAGTTTCCAAGCTCATGCCGTATTCGCCGGTGTAGTATTTGGTCATCCACAAAGCCAGCGCCACATAGCCGCCGAATACCACCGAATAATATTGGCTGTAACGCAATACACCAGGGTCTTTCAACAGCGCCAGTTGTTCGCGCAGGGTTACGCTCGAAGAAACCAAATGTTTTGGGTCGTGGTAGCTGGTGAACCAGAAAATGATGGCCATCGCCAGCATGATGGCGGAATACACGGTCGGTACAATCTGCCAGGTGCCATACACAGTGATCAGCCAAGCGGCGAGGAATTTGTTGACGGCAGAACCGGCATTACCCGCACCAAATACCCCCATTGCCATACCTTGCTGGTCTTTCGGGAACCAGCGCGCCACATAAGGCGTGCCCACCGAAAATGAACCGCCAGCCAAACCCATCAACAGGCCGATGATCAGGAAATGCCAGTATTCGGTGGCGTACTGCATCAGGAAAATCGCCGGTACCGAAATGATCATCAGCGCAAATAGCACGATACGGCCACCGTATTTATCGGTGAGAATGCCTAAAGGTACCCGGATCAGCGAACCGGAAAGCACCGGCAGCGCAATCAAAATGCCGTATTGGGTTTGGTTGAAGCCCATTTCTTCCTGCACTTTGATGCCGACGATGGCCAGCATCATCCACACCATAAAGCAGACGGTGAAAGACAGTGTGCTGGAAACCAGCACCGAGTAGCGTTTATAGTTTTCCGAGGCCATGTTCCCGCCCCATCCTTTCTGGTTACAAAGTAGTTAATCCAAATGTTTTTTGGCTCAACATACCTTACGCTTCCGCTGCATTCTTTTCATGCACTTGAAGGAGAGAGCGCCGAAAGCATTGGGTATAGGTGTTCTAAGTCGAACAGTAGGGTGAAATAGTTATTTGGTAGTAAGTGGTATAAAAAAAGCACACCGGTAAGGTGTGCTGTAAAAGGATGGAAGAATGGAAAGGGTGCGGGCTGAAAAACCAATAACGTCAAAGCTAGTTCGCCGCCAATGCCCTAGCAAATAAAACTGTGTTTTCCAATTCAATATGGTCCTGCAAATCATTGACCAAGGTCTGCAATTCCGCATACAAACGCTGCCAGCTTGAGCAAGCCTCGGCAGGCGGAGTGAAATTGGTGGTGAGTTCAATCAGGCGGGCGACGGATTGTTCGTGTTCGCCGTGTTCGTGCATCATCACGTGAATCGGCATCGCCGCGCTGTGCCTCATGCCGTTGGCCAGCATCGGAAACAGTATTTGCTCTTCTTTTTGCATGTGCGACAACAAATCGGCCTGCATGGCTTGCAGCAGCGGCAGGATTTCCGCCGGAAACTCACCGGCGTGCACCGAAGCCACTTTTTCGGCCAGCGGCAGAATATCAATAAACTGGTGGCGGTGGGTTTGATGGTAGCGGGCGAGGATATGTTCGATGAGTGTCGCATCGCTGCTGTTTTGCCAAAGGGATAAATCTGCCATGATATTTTCTTTGAGATAGGTTTCAGACAGGCATATTGTATAAAGAAGTTATCTTGGCGACAGCAGGATTAAGGGGTAGTGCTTATCGGTCTAAAGAGCTAGCTATAGCGAAAAAACTTTATTTCCGCCACGGCGTTGCTGCGCCTTGTCGTTATAGTCGCTGAACTTAAAAATAGCCACCTTCGTCATGCTCGGGCTTGACCCGAGCATCTCCCGTTTCCCTTGAAAAGCAAGATACTCGGGTCAAGCCCGAGTATGACGATACGGTGATTGTAATTTTTTCCGCTATATTTTCCATGTATCAATCATTCGGCTGCGGTACCTTATGCTGCACCGCGTACACCGCCGCTTGTACCCGGCTGGAGAGTTCCAGCTTTCTTAAAATGCTTTGCACATGCACTTTGATGGTGGATTCGGCTAAATCCAGTTTGCGGGCAATAACTTTATTGCTGTGGCCGGCGGCTAAGTGGCCGAGAATTTCCATTTCGCGCGGGGTGAGCGTATCCAAGGCGCCGGCAGGCTGCGGCGCGTTGGGGCGGATCAGCGATTGCACCAAGCGGGCGGTCATTTCGGGGGAAAACACATTGTCGCCGTTGGCGGCTTTTTTAATGGCGTCTACCAAAAACTCGGCGTTGATGTTTTTCAGCAGAAAACCGCGCGCGCCCAAGCGCATACATTCGGTTAAATCTTCGCTGTCTTCCGATACGGTGAGCATTACCACGGTTTGGTCGGGGCGACTGCTGAGAATTTGCGCCAAGGCTTCGCGGCCGTTCATCACCGGCATATCCAAATCCAGCAGCACCACATCGGGTTGTTGCTGTTCGACCAGTTTCACGCCGCTGAGGCCGTCGGAAGCCTCACCAATCACTTCAAAATCTTCCTGTCGCGCCAACAAGGCCTTGATGCCGCTGCGAAACAGGGTATGGTCGTCTATCAACACAATGCGGATCTGTGGTTCGGTGTTCATATTAAGATTCTTTCTTGTTGTGGAAGAGTGAGTGTTATTTGGGTACAGCCGGGGCGGGAAGCCAAGTCCAAATGGGCATGAATGCGCAAAGCACGCTCGTGCATGATGTTCAGGCCGACATGGCTGCCCGATCGTTTGCTCAAGTCGGTAGTGGAAAAACCTTGGCCGTCGTCGGTGATCTGCATCATAAAATCTTTGCGGTTATCGAACACAATTTGTACCTTGCTGGCTTTCGCGTGTTTACGGATATTGGACAAGCTTTCCTGCAAAATAAAAATAAACTGCAACTGCTCTTCGCTGCCAAGGGCGGGGCCGTCGCCCTGCCATTGTACATCGGTGCGCACCTGAGTTTGTTGCTCGAAGCGCTCAACCAGCGTTTGCACCGCTTCGGCAAATTCTTTGCGGCTGATTTTGGTACGGAAGTTCAACAGCAATTCGCGTACATCATCATAGCATTCCTGCACCCCTTCTTTGATAAATTGCAGATTCTCATCGGCCTGTTCCTGCTGATGGGCAGCCAGTGCGCTTTCCAGCATTTGCACTTGCAAATTCAGGAAGGTCAGCGTTTGCGCAATGCTGTCGTGCAGCCCTTGCGCCATCAGATTGCGTTCCTGCATAACGGCCAGTTGGCGGCTTTCTTCGGCCAAGCGGATATTGGTGAGCACCAGCCCCATTAATTTGCTTAAGGAATCAAGCAGGTGTTTGGTTTGGGTATCAAGCGGATATTCCTGCTCGAAATACAGCGTGAGAATACCTAAATCCTGCTGGTTGTAGCGGATGTTGAAAATATGCAGATAATGAAAACCGGATTGCTCGCACGGTGTCTCTAATGCTAATTCGGTTTCAGGCAGCTGGTCTTGAAAATAAATCGGTTGCCAATCTTGTTGGTTCACCGTGCGGCCGCAAAAACAATCTTCCAGCCGTTGGCAGGCATCGGCATTTTGCAGGTTTTCAGACAGGCCTTGATGCGCTACCAAATCCATGCGGCGGCGTTTGAAATCGAGTAAACGGATGCTGCCGGCCGGTGCTGGTATCAACTGCATCACTTTTTGCAGAAACACCGTGGCGGCATCGGCAGCGGTTTGGGTTTGATTCAGCAGGCGGGAGAAGGAATACAAGGTTTCCAGCGTGTAGTTTTTGTCCGCCAGATCGCGGGTTTTCTCCGCCACTTCCTGCTCCAAATGGCTGTAAAGCCGTTTCAGTCGCGAGCTCATCTGGTTGAAGCCGGAATCAAGTTGGGCAAATTCTTCCAGCTGGTCTACCGAAATTTGTGCCCCCAGATCGCCATCGTGTATCGCACGCATCCCACTTTGCAAGTTATCCAGCGGGCGGATAATCCACAAATACAGCACCACCACCATCACCCCAGCGCCCAATAATACCATCGCGAGCAGGGCGCTTTGGAACAGCCGCAGCCAATAAGTATGGCGCGTGTTAACGGCTTCTACCGAGCGCACCAAATCGTCAATCGAGCGGACAAAATCATGCAACGGCGCATCTTGAAAAGCAGAGGGCTGTCGCGCACCGGTTAACAGCATCGGTTTGATTTGCTGCTGCCAGCGCTGCTGCAACTGAGCCATGTGTTGATGAACTTCCGGGGTATCCGGCAAAAACAAAGGGCGCGCCGGATCACCGGCTTGCAGGGTGTACAAGGTCTCATCAAAGTGCCTGATTCTGTCATCCACCTCGGCTTGGTTATCCGTTTCGCGTAGCAGCAGCCCCAAGCGATAGGTTTGCATCCGCAGGCTGCCGGCATCATTAATCGCCGCCGCCCCACCTTCCAAACGCCATGACAATAACAGAGTCAGCACAATCGAGCCAACAGCAGCCGTTACCCACAATAAAGTGAGCAGTTTCAAGCGGGAAGAGAGGCTTTTGAAGCATTTCATATTGATTAAATCGAAGTG
>CALFOA010000347.1 GCA_937919795.1 uncultured Neisseria sp. | reverse complement strand
AACAATGTTTCTCCTGTTGATACATCAGCAAAGCTTTTTGCATAAACTAAAATATTTAAATTCTGTAAATCATGAAAGAATAAGGTGAATAAAAACCTTCTGTGGTAAACATACACTATTGGATGTTGAAAAATAAGAGATTTTGTCGCTTTTTTGCGTCAATTAAACGGGGTTGTAGAGGGGGCGGTATACGAATGTTCTTGCTAAGTTTGTAGGGATTCATTAAGCTTTCGGATGAATTGATTGCAAAAAATTACTAAAATTAATTAGTTGCTAACCAGTTTTGATGTTTGGGGAAATAAACCATAAAAATAATCCGGCCTGTTTGTCTTTATCGGGCTAAGAGATTGTACAGAGATAGACGATATTCAAGTTTTTTGATTTCTATAATTTGGAGATAACTTCATGAACGCAAAACAACCCCTTCCTTTTTTAGTTGCCGCTTTATTTGCCGCTCCTGCTGTATGGGCGGCGGATACAGCTGTTGCAGCCAATCCTAATGAAACTGTTGGCAGAGCAGTGGCGCAAGATTATGTAAACTCAGGTGCCGATACCGTTCGTTCCGATAAAGCCTTGATTGAATACGGCCGCTTCAAAATGACCGGTGCTGCGCGTGTGCGGGTAGACGGCGGCGATACGGCCAGCTCTTACGCTGGCCAGGCCAATCAACCCAGCGATACTGTCAGCCATTTTAATATCGAAGTGTTCCCGTCTATCCGTTTATACGACGATTGGCGTGTGACTACCCAGCTTGAATCTCAAGTGAATCTGGAAGACTTCAGCCGCAACGGCGAGCGTGGTGTCAATATGACTAAACTGTGGGCTGGCGGTACGGTTTACGACAAAGTAAAAGCCCGCGTGGGTAAATTCGGCGCTTTCTCATCTTATGGCCGCGTATTGGATAACGAGGTGACCGGTGCCGAGTTGTTCTTCGATTACAAATATCCGACCAAAGTAACTGCCGGCCGTGTGACCAAGCATTTCAACGACAATCCTTGGGGTGTTGAAGCGCATAAATCCGGTTTTTATTCGGTGCAATCGGTATTACCGCTGTATAACGACCGCGCCCACATCGGCGGTACTTATGTGTTCATCAACAATGTGAACAACAATGGCAATAACGATCACGCCAACTTCGGTGAAATCGGTTTCGACTTCAAACCGGTTGATGACGTAACCTTGATGGCTGCATACAGCCGCTCGAATCTGGATGCGAAAGACAGCGCCGGTAACGATGTACAGAAATACGGCCTGTTCACCGAAGTGAAATATAAAAATGCCGATTGGAATGTTCGCAATTCTTATGATGTTTATTTGAACTACCGCAATGTTGGCGCGATGTCGAGCGTGAACTCCGTGAACGATTACAGCAAAAACGTGAAAGGTTTCCAAGTTGGCGCCGATTATGTATTGCTGAAAAACCTGAAAATGGGTGCGTTCTATCTGCACGGTAAACAAGTGAATCCGACGGTGGGTAACGACAAACAAGATGTGAATGTTTGGCGTGCTCAAGTGGAATACAAATTCTAACCACACTGTTAAGCTTGAAACCAAAAATGCCTGTCTGAATGTTCAGACAGGCATTTTGTTTGGTGGTCGTTATTTCGGATATCCGATTTCATTTAACCCGGCCAGTTTTT
>CALFOA010000346.1 GCA_937919795.1 uncultured Neisseria sp. | reverse complement strand
GTTCATTTTCAAGGATATTCCAAAATTCCATGATTAATTACCTCTTCGGTTGCTCGTGTTATGTTTCCCTATAAATGAAAAGAATGCCTGTCTGAAAAAACTTTCAGACAGGCATTTATATCGTTGATGCCGCGAAAAACTTTATTTCCGCTACACCAATTGCTTCAAACGCTCGTCCGGCGGCAGCAACAATTGATAGGGTGGAATGCCCAGTGCGGCGGCCATTTTTTCGATATTGGATAGGGCGATGTTCCAGCGTTTGCGCTCGATGGCAGAAACGTAGGTGCGGTCGAGGCCGCATTGGCGGGCAAGTTCTTCTTGCGACCAGCCTTTGTTTACGCGGAACAGGCGGATGTTGTAGGCCAGTACTGCGCGCAAATCACCGGCATCGGGCAATTCGGCGGGGGCTTGCAGTTTGTTGGACATGGTTTTTCCTTCAAAAAGCTTAAACGGCACAACGGCTGTTGTAGTCGATAAATTCCTGCTGCTTGGCTTTGGCCGCGCCGGAGTCAAGCGCCTGCTGTGCTTTGGCAAAGCCTTCTTCCAGCGAAGCGGCGGCATCACCAGCGTAGATGGCGGCGGCGGCGTTGAGCAGTACGATATCGCGCGCGGCGCCCTTCAGTTCGCCGGATAACACGCCGTTCATCATCGCCAGTGATTCAGCGGCGTTGCTGACTTTAATGCTGTCTAAATCATGGTAAACCGGCAGGCCGAATTGTTCGGGCGAGATGTCGTATTCGAGGATGCGGCCGTCTTTCAGTTCGGCGATGTGGCTCTCGCCGGTGAGGGTGATCTCGTCTAGGCCGTCGCTGCCGTGTACCACTAAAACATGGCGGGAACCGAGTTGCTGCAACACGCGCGAGAGGATGCCGCATAAATCGCGGTGGAACACGCCGAGCAATTGGTTGGGTGCACCGGCGGGGTTGGTGAGCGGGCCTAAAATATTGAAAATGCTTCGGAAGCCGAGCAGTTTGCGCACCGGGGCCACATAGCGCATGGCGCTGTGGTGGTTGGCGGCAAACATAAAGCCGATGCCGGTATCGTTGATGCTTTGGCCGACTTGTTCGGCGGTCAGCGAAGCGGGCACGCCCATTTCTTCCACCACATCGGCGGCGCCGCAGGCAGAGGAAACCGAGCGGCCGCCGTGTTTGGCGACTTTGGCACCGGCAGCGGCGGCCACAAACATGGCGGTGGTGGAAATATTGAAGGTTTTGGCGCCGTCGCCGCCGGTGCCGACGATATCGACCAAATGATCGCGTTCGGCCACGGGAACGGGGGTGGCAAACTCGCGCATCACCGCAGCGGCGGCGCTGATTTCGGATACGGTTTCAACCTTGATGCGTAAGCCGGTGAGGATGGCGGCGATTTGTTCGGGTGCGACCTGGCCGCTCATGATCTGGCGCATCAGGTCGGTCATTTCGTCGTGGAATAATTCGTTGTTGTCGATCAGGCGGGCAATGGCTTGTTGGGGGGTAATCATGGGTATCCTTTACTGCATTAGGCTGCGCGGTAGTCTTGGTATTCTTTTAAGAAATTGTTCAGCATATCGTGGCCGTGTTCGGTGAGCAGGGCTTCGGGGTGGAACTGTACGCCTTCCACCGCCAGCGTTTTGTGGCGCACGCCCATGATCTCGCCGTCGTCGGTCCAGGCGGTGATTTCCAGGCAGTCGGGCAGTGTGTTGCGGTCGATAACCAGGCTGTGATAGCGGGTGCAGGTAACCGGATTGGGCAGTTGGCGGAACATGCCTTGGTCGTGGTGGTGAACCGGCGAGACTTTGCCGTGCATCAGCGTTTTGGCGCGTATGGTGTCGCCGCCGAAGGCCTCGCCGATGGATTGATGGCCGAGGCAGATGCCCATAATAGGCAGTTTGCCGGCGAAATGGCGGATGGCGTCTATCGAAATACCGGCTTCTTTGGGGGTGCAGGGGCCGGGGCCGATAACGAGATAGTTGGGCGCGAGTGCGGCGATTTCGTCGAGGGTGATGTCGTCGTTGCGGCGCACCACCACTTCTTGGCCGAGTTCGGCAAAATATTGCACGATGTTGTAGGTAAACGAATCGTAGTTGTCTATCATCAATAGCATGATGCGGGTCTTTCGGGGTGTAGGCTGATGCCTGTCTGAAAGGTTTCAGACAGGCATTTTGTTTTATTTGACTGCATTTAAATTGGCAGGATCATTGATAAAACGCCACAGCGCTTCATCGGTTTTAAAGAGTTTGTGGCGCACCACATAAACCAACTCGCGCTTGATGCGGCTGTCGGCCGGGCGGCGCACCACCTGCATACCGGCATGATGAGCGGCCATGCGCAAAATCTGGTAGGCCAGCTTGGGCTGGTGCAGGCGCTTGATCATCGGCGGATGGCGGCTGATGTAGGCGTTTAAATCGCGGCTGCTGTCTTCATAACTGTTGCCCCGTTTGTCGATAAACGCGATGGTGAAGGGCATTTTTTTCAAGTAATCCGTCATGGTGCGGGGTCTCCGAAACCGGTGAACCGAATAAGCTCGGACTGGCAATATACCGTTATTATGCCTGTCTGAAAAGAGAGGATTTATTTGAGGGTTTATTTAAAAGGCATGGTGGGCACCACGGTAGCACTCAAGGGCAAATGATCCGAAAGATAAAGCCACGGTTCTTCGTCGTGCAGGGTAGCTTCCAGCGTGGTGAGGTTGCGGGTGTAGATGCGGTCTAGGCTCAACATCGGCATACGGGCGGGGAAGGTTTTCGGCCGTTTGCCGTGCCGTTCGATAAATACTTCTTTCATGCCCGGCAGGCGGCCGAGGCTCACGCAGGATTTGTGCCGCCAATCGTTGAAGTCGCCGGCCAAAATCAGCGGGCTGTGCGGGTCAACGTAAGTGGTGATGTATTCAAACAGGGCGGTATATTGTTTGGCGCGGTCGGTTTCGCGCAGATTGAGGTGGGCGCATAGGCAAATCAGCGGATAAGGCCAGTCTTCCGGCTGGATTTCGCAATGCAATACGCCGCGTTTTTCCAGTTTGTTGACGGTAATATTGAGGTTGTGGCGGGTGTCGATCGGCAGGCGGCTGAGGATGGCGTTGCCGTGGTGTTTTTCTTTATAAACAGCATTTTGGCCGTAGCTGGTGTAGTAGTCCAGTTCGTCGCCGAGGATGTCGTAATGCGGCGCTTTGGGGAAATCCAGCAGCTTTTGCTGGCGCTTCAGGTGCTCGCCTTGCACTTCCTGTAAAAACAAAACATCCGGCCGCAAGCTGTCCAGCGCTTGCGCCATGCGGCTAAGCTGCACTTGGCGGTTGAGAGCGGACATGCCTTTGTGCATATTGTAGGTGGCGATGGTAATGGGTTTGCAAGGGGAAGCTGATGAATGGGGCATGGTTTGCCTTTTTATTTGTTATCGGTTTTTATGGTGAAACTTCAATTTTTAATATATGCCTGTCTGAAAACAAATTCAAGTTTGCCGCCGTTTGGTGTTTACAGGTGCTCGGGCAGCGCCAGAATGGCTTCTTTATTAGACGGCGAGAACACTTTTTCCGCTGCTTGCTGAATCGGCAGCCAGCAATAGCGGGTGTGTTCGGCCAACCGTATCGGTGTGTCGCGCGGGATGCGGGCGGAGAAAGTGTGCTCGGTGTTTTCGGTAACCCCCGGCGGATAGCGGTGGCGCCAATGCGGGTAGATTTCATACACGATACTGTGTTGCCAGTCGTTTAACTGCGAAGGGTGTAACACAATGCCGGTTTCTTCCGCCACTTCGCGCAAAGCGGTTTCAGACAGGCATTGGTCTTCTGCTTCGATGCTGCCGGTAACCGATTGCCAAAAGTCGGCTTTATCGGCACGTTCCAGCAGCAATACTTGGCCGGCGCCGTCGTGCAACACCACCAATACGGAAACCGGTTGTTTTAAAGGCTTGTTGGCAGGGTGGCCGCTCATTCGTTATCTTCCGGATCTATCGATTGCGTATTACTTTTCGCTTTCATGCTGGCACGCAACATTGCCACCTCGCTCGGTTCTGCTTCTTCGTTGAGAATGCGAACTTCACGTTGCGGAAACGGAAATTCAATCCCTTCTTCGTTAAACCGTTTCCAGATGTCGAGCAAAATGGCGGAAAACAAGCCGAGGAAACCATTTTCCGGGTCGCCCACCCAAAAAGTGAGTCGCAGATTGATGCCGTTGTCGGCAAATCCAGTAAGGAAGGCCGAGGGAGCCGGTGATGTTTCCACCCGTTCTTGGCTGGCAGCACAGGACTGCAAAATTTCCAGCGCACGTACAATATCAGAGCTATACGATACTTGTACGTCCAAGCTTTGCCACAACGACTTGCTGGTATACGATTCGTTGACCACCATTGAAGTGATGAAGGTTTCGTTCGGTACCAAAGCTTCCGCACCGGCACCGCTGCGCAATACCACAAAGCGCGAGGTGATTTTGGTGACATAACCGGTGAAATTGTTTACCGTGAGCCGGTCGCCCGGGCGGATAGAGCGGTCGCCCAGAATGATAAAACCGGAGATGTAGTTGCTGGCGATTTTCTGTAAGGCAAAACCGATACCAACACCGAGCGCACCGCCGAATACCGACAATACGGTTAAGTTGATGCCGACCAAGGGTAGCGCAATCAATACCGATAAGATCATCAATACGGTTTTGATGATGTTGGACAGCATAATCCGCAGGTTGATATCCAGATGGTTATTGCCCATCAATCGGTTTTGCGCCATCCGAGCCACCCACATCGCCAGCAACATAATCACACATACCCACAGAATACCGGTGAGGATGGTGAACAGATTCAGGTTGGATGAGCCGACAGCAAATTGTATGCTTTTCATCCAATCAATAATGATGTTATCAATGCCGGAAACCCACAGCAGGAAGTATCCCCATAAAAAGCCCGACATCGAATGTTCCAGCCAGTCTACCGCTTTGTTGCGCGGGAAAGCTGAGTGAATCAGCGCCAAAACCAATCGGATGAGCACCATCCATTGCGCGGCCAACAACAGCAATCTCAGCCAGACCGCCCGATAGCCCAGTTGCGTCCACACAATCAAGGCGATCAAGGTCACCACCAGCATCAATACCGGCCACAATATCCGTTGACCGATATGGCGCAAAGAGGCAAAGCGCGCTTGATAAGTGAAGGGATGGCGTTTGATCCATTGTGAAGACAACCAGAATGTCAGCAACATAATCGATGCTACGATACCGATTTCTATCCAGCCTATCGGTTGGTTAATGCTGCGTTCCAGTAGGCCAGACGTAAATTCGCTGCGGCCAAACAGATGTTGCAAATATTGTTTGATGCCCTCGCTGGTGCTGTGAATCAGCGTGCTGCCGATTTGGTCGGCCGTTTCAGCGGCTTTGGAGGTGGTTTCGGTAAAAGAATTAGGCATATTTAAGCAGTAGAGTTATTGAGAAAAGCTGAATAGAAACAGTGGCCATGGCTTTTTCTCGGGATGGCTGAAAGTGCTGCATTATACCGCAAGCCTATTGCTATGCCGATAAAGCCTCTATGGTGCACTGTGCAAAAACCTGCTAAGACTGATTGCTGAAAAAGTAAGCCGAATAGCCAAGCCATAACTGAATCGCCAGATAAAAATCTGGCCATAGCTTGCTTTAATGCTTGGGCGAGGTTAAAATAGCGCGTTTTGCAACCTTGCTTTCCGCAACCGCATGGCGGGAGGCTGTTTTTTAAACCGTAAGGAGATAGCATGCGTCATTATGAGATCGTGTTTATCGTTCACCCGGATCAAAGCGAGCAAGTGCCCGCTATGGTTGAGCGCTACAAAACACTGGTTACCGAAAACAACGGTACCATTCACCGCCTGGAAGACTGGGGCCGCCGCCAACTGGCTTACCCGATCAACAAAATCCACAAGGCACACTATGTTCTGATGAACATCGAAACCACGCCCGCCGTTATCGAAGAGCTGGAAACCGCTTTCCGCTTCAACGATGCCGTATTGCGCCACCTGACCATCCAAACCAAGCACGCGGTTACCGAAGCTTCTCCGATGATGAAAGACGAGAAATCGAAAAGCCTCATCGCTGGTCAGCAAGCTGCCGCGGAAGCAACAACTGCCGAAGCCTAATTGGACAATCAATTCTCACTTACCGCAACGCTGGCACAAACCGGCATTTTGCGCTACACC
>CALFOA010000345.1 GCA_937919795.1 uncultured Neisseria sp. | reverse complement strand
CATCAGTTGTGCGCTCAATAATTCGTCGAGCAGAATCGGGTGCTGCATCAGATAAGAGGCCACCCACGCGCTTTGGCTCATCAGCGCGGCAAGTTGTTCGAGGGCGTGCGGGCGCTCGTGCAGGAGCGCGAGGTAAGAAGAGCGGCGGCTGATGTTTTCGAGGAAATCGAGCAGGCGCAGCAAGGTGGCTGTCGGTTGTTTTTGCTTGGCGGCGGCCTGCACCAAGAGCGGCACGATGGCATCGAAACGCGGTTGCGCGCGCGGCGAGAGCTGGCGGTATTTGTGGCCGCTGCGGATTTGGTCGAGCCGTTTGGCAATCACGCCGGCTTCAAAGCCGTGGGCGGCGAGCTGGTCGAAGCGGCTTTCTTCATCGGGGTTTTCCTGCCACACGCAATGCCAGCAGTTGTCCAGCGTGTGGCTTTGTCCATCAGGGTCGGTGAGAATTTCGTTGAAAATGGCGTTTACTTGCCTGCGGTGGGCATTGAGGCCGTCTGAAAAGGCGGCATAATCGGCAAAACCCATGCTTTCGGCCAATAATTGCTGCTGTTCGGGGTTTTCGGGCAGGGTTTGCGTTTGTTGGTCGTCCCAATATTGCAGGCGGTGTTCCACATCGCGCAGGAAGCGGTAGGCTTTGAGCAGAGCGGCGGCGGTTTCCGAGTCCAACATATCCAACTCTTGAAGCTTGAGCAGGGTTTCCTGCGTGCCTTTCAATTGTAGGGCGCGGATTTGGCCGCCGCGTATCATTTGGAAAATCTGGGCGATAAATTCCACTTCGCGTATGCCGCCTGCGCCCAGCTTCACATTGCCGGCCATGCCTTTGCGGCTCACTTCTTGGCGGATTTGCCGGTGCAGCCCCCTCATGGCTTCATAGGCGTTGAAATCGAGGTATTTGCGGAACACAAACGGGCGCACCAGCGCGGCAATATCGTTGGCATAAGGGGTGATCACGCGGCCTTTGCACCAGGCATAGCGCTCCCATTCGCGCCCTTGCTGAATCAGGTATTGCTCCAGCGCGGTTTCGCTCAGCACCAAGGCGCCGGCATCGCCGTCGGGGCGCAGGCGCATGTCTACGCGGAACACTTGCCCCTCGTCGGTGATGTCGTTGAGCAGGCTGATGAGCTTCTGCCCCACTTTGGTGAAAAATTCCTGATTGCTGCGCTCGCGTTTGCCGTTGGTGTCGCCGCTTTCGGGATAAATGAAAATCAGGTCGATATCGGAGGATACGTTTAACTCGTAGCCGCCGGCCTTGCCCATTGCCACCACGCTCAAATGCTGCGGCAGGCCGCTGTGGCGGCCGATGGGCGTGCCGTAAAGATCTTCATAATAGGCGTGGGCAAATTCAAGTGCGGTATTGACGGCAAAATCGGCAAACAGGGTGATGGTGCGGGTAACTTCGGCCAAATCGCTGATGCGACACACATCGCGACTGATGATTTGCGCCATCACATAGCGGCGCAACACACGCAATTGGCGCGCCAGCCCGGCTTCGTCAAAGGCCGTCTGAAAGGCCTGCCAATCGGCAAATTGCTGAAAATCTTCGCTGCCCAGCGCTTTGCCCAGCATCGGCTCGAGCGTGGCCGGATCAAGCTTGCCGTTGGTGAGATGGCGGTCGAGATAGTGGGAATGGCGGCGGGCGATGTCGGTGGGGCGCATGGGGTTTCCGTTTGCGGTATCAAAACTGGGTAATGCTGTTACTATAGCAATCTTTCAGACGGCCTAATACCCATTAAAGCGGCAATCACGCTTGAAATTGACGTATCTCCTCATCAAAATTACAATCTTTTCTTTATGAAAGGCCGTCTGAACAGCCGGCAAATCTTATGCTCAATGCTTCTGCGCCCAAGCGGGTTTTGATTATCAAGCTGCAACACCACGGCGATGTGCTTTTGGCCACGCCGGTGGCCGATGCGCTCAAACAGGCCTGGCCCGATTGCGAAATCGATATGCTGGTGTATGCCGCCACCGCCGATGTGCTCCGCGACAACCGCCAATTGCGGCGCGTGTTCGGCATCGACCGCCAATGGAAAAAACTCGGTGCGCGCCACCATCTTGCCCGCGAATATGCTTTATTTGCCGATTTGCGTGCGCAACATTATGACTGGGTAATCAATCTTTCCGGCCAATGGCGCGCCGCTTGGGTGGCCAAATTTTGCGGCAAACAAAGCATAGGCATAGGCTTTGAAAAGCGCCACGGGGCTTTGTGGCGCTGGGCGCACAGCCGGCTCGCCACCGATTTGGGGCACGAGCACCCCATGGTGGCACACCATTTGGCCGCGCTTGCGCCGCTGGGGCTGCCCCAAGCCGGCTATGAGCCGAAAGTGCGCATGGAGATTTCGCCCGAGCAGCGGCAAAGCCTGCACGCCAAGCTTGCCGAACAAGGCCGGCAGGATGAAGATTATGTGTTGCTGCACCCGGGCTCGCGTTGGTTTTTCAAATGCTGGGGCAACGACAAAACCGCCGCGCTGGCGCAAAAGCTGCTCGATGCCGGTGAAAATATCGTGTTCACCGCCGCCCCCGATGCGCGCGAGCAGACCATGCTGGATGATATTGCCGGCCGTCTGAAGCCCACAGGCCCAGCCAAAGTGTGGCGGCTTTCGGGCTGCCTCAATCTGCGCGAATTGGCCGCTGCGATTGATGGTGCCAAATTGTTTATCGGCGTGGATTCTGTGCCCATGCACATGGCCGCTGCGCTCGACAAGCCGCAAGTGGCTTTATTCGGCCCCAGCCATTTGGCGCGCTGGCGGCCTTATTCCGAGCGCGCCACCGTGATTTGGGCGGGCGATTTCGGCCCGCTGCCCCACCCCGACAGCATCAACACCGACGATGAAACGCGCCTGCTCGAAGCCATTCCCACAGATGCGGTGTGGCAGGCGGTGCAGGCCAAGCTTGCGGACATTTAAGGTTTCTGTTTCATTTGTGCGCAAGGTTTCAAACAATCGTTTTTCTACCCGAAAGGGGCGCGATTCAAATCAATACAGCGTTGCGTTGCCTTGCGCTGATTTTCATCGTGCCACGGTAAAACACACAGATGAGGCCGTCTGAAAGAATGTTATGTTGAAATTAATCTTCCGCCGCCTGCTCGAGGCCGTGCCCACGCTTTTGGTGCTGATTACCGTGTCGTTTTTTATGATGCGGCTGGCGCCGGGCAGCCCGTTTACCGGCGAGCGCAATCTGCCGCCGGCAGTGCTGGCCAATATTGAAGCCAAATATCATCTTAACGACCCGCTTTATCTGCAATATTTCCATTATTTGAAGCAGCTTGCGCAAGGCGATTTCGGCCCTTCGTTCAAATATAAAGATTACACCGTCAACGAATTGCTCGCGCAGGCTTTTCCCGTGTCGCTCGAATTGGGCGTTTATGCTTTTATCGTGGCGCTGCTGCTGGGCGTGGCGCTGGGCGTGTGGGCGGCTTTGAAACACAATTCGTGGCTGGATTACACGCTGATGGGCGTGGCGATGACCGGCGTGGTGGTGCCCGGCTTTGTGAAAGCGCCGCTTTTGGTGCTGGTGTTTGCGATTATGCTCAAATGGCTGCCCGCCGGCGGCTGGAACGGCGGCGCGCTGCCCAATCTGGTGCTGCCGGTGGCCGCGCTCTCGCTGGCTTATGTGGCGAGCATCGCCCGCATTATGCGCGGCTCGATGATAGAGGTGATGAACAGCCCCTTTATCCGCACCGCCCGCGCCAAAGGGCTGCCGATGCGCCACATCGTGTTGCGCCATGCGCTGCGCCCGGCCATGCTGCCGGTTGTTTCCTATTTGGGGCCGGCTTTTGTGGGCATCATCACCGGCTCGATTGTGATTGAAACCATTTTCGGCCTGCCCGGCATCGGCCAATTGTTTGTCAACGGCGCGCTCAACCGCGATTACGGCATGGTGCTGAGCCTCACCATTTTGGTGGGCGCGCTCACGATTGCGTTTAATGCGGTGGTGGATATTCTTTACGCGCTGATTGATCCGAAAATACGCTATTGATTGAGGCCGTCTGAACGATTTGTTTTCATTTTTTTCAGACGGCCTGAAGTTTGATGCAAACCTTGCGTTTGCCGCCCTCTTTCTCAGGGAGAGAGAACCGATTGCTGCAACGGCCAAGTTTCAGACGGCCTGAAATTATTGCCCACACAGAGCGCCGCAAGCTGCAAAGTTTGCCCTAAACTCAACCCCATCCACCGCAAGCAAACACCTTATGAAACCCATTTTCCATCAACCCGCCGCACTTCAAACGCCGGCAGAAGCCCCCGCCATCAAAGGCCGCAGCCTGCGGCAAGATGCCTGGCGGCGCTTTAAGCGCAATCGGGCGGCTGTGTCAAGCATGGTGCTTTTGCTGCTGATTGCGCTGTTTGTGTGCATCGCGCCCCTGCTCTCGCCTTTTGCCTACGATTACACCGATTGGAGCGCCATGCAGATGCCGCCTTCTTTTTCAGACGGCCATTATTTCGGCACCGATTCGCTCGGCCGCGATTTGCTGGTACGCACGGCGGCGGGCGGGCGGGTGTCGCTCACGGTGGGGCTGGCCGGTGCGCTGGTGGCGGTGTTGCTGGGCACGGTTTACGGCGCGGTGTCGGGCTTTTTCGGCGGCAAAACCGATATGCTGATGATGCGCTTTCTGGAAATTTTAAATGCTTTTCCGTTTATGTTTTTCGTGATTTTGCTGGTAACGTTTTTCGGCCGCAATCTGGCGTTTATTTTTGTGGCCATCGGCATGGTGTCGTGGCTGGATGTGGCGCGGATTGTGCGCGGCCAAACGCTGAGCCTCAAGCGCAAAGAATTTGTGGAAGCGGCCGAAGTGGGCGGCGTGTCAAACACGGCGATTGTGTTCCGCCACATCGTGCCCAATGTGCTCGGCGTGGTGGTGGTGTATGCCTCGCTTTTGGTGCCGGGCATGATTTTGTTTGAATCGTTTCTGAGCTTTTTGGGTTTGGGCGTGCAAGAGCCGATGACGAGCTGGGGTGCGCTTTTGCAAGAGGGCGCGCAAACCATGCGTGTGGCACCGTGGCAGCTTTTGGTGCCCAGCGTGTTTTTGGTGGCCACGCTGTTTTGTTTCAACTTTATCGGCGACGGCCTGCGCGATGCGCTCGACCCGAAAGACAGATAATCATGAGCCTTTTAAACATACAGGATTTGCAGGTGGCCTTCCACACGGAAGAGGGCAACATCACCGCTGTAAACAAGCTGAACTTCGCTTTGCAGCAAGGTGAAACGCTGGGCATCGTGGGCGAATCGGGCTCGGGCAAATCGCAAACGGCCTTTGCCATTATGGGCTTGCTGGCGAAAAACGGGCGCGCGCAAGGCTCGGTGCGCTTTGATGGCCGGGAAATCCTCAATCTGAGCGAAGGCCGTCTGAACCGAATCCGCGCCCGCGAAATTGCGATGATTTTTCAAGACCCGATGACTTCGCTCAACCCTTATATGAAAGTGGGCGCACAGCTGGCCGAAGTGTTGGTGCAGCACCAAGGCATGAGCAAAGCGGCGGCGCGCGCCGAAGCGCTGCGCATGCTCGAAGCGGTGAAAATCCCTGAAGCGCAAAAACGCATGGATATGTATCCGCACGAATGTTCAGGCGGCATGCGCCAGCGGGTGATGATTGCGATGGCGCTGCTGTGCCGCCCGAAGCTGCTGATTGCAGACGAGCCCACCACGGCGCTGGACGTGACCGTGCAGGCGCAGATTATGGCGCTGCTCAACGAATTAAAGCGCGATTTCGGCACCACCATTATGCTGATCACCCACGATTTGGGCGTGGTGGCCGGCATTTGCGATCATGTGCTGGTGATGTATGCCGGCCAAACCATGGAATACGGCTCGGTGGCACAGATTTTTTACCGCCCCACCCACCCCTACACCATCGGCCTGCTGGGTGCCGTGCCGCGCCTCGACGATGAAGCCGCCGAATTGCCCACCATCGTAGGCAACCCGCCCAATTTGGCCGCGCTGCCGCCGGGCTGCCCGTTTCAGGCACGTTGTGAAAAAGTGCAGGAAATCTGCCGGCACGAAATGCCGCCGCTGGCCACATTGGCCGACGGCAGCCGCCGCGCCTGCCATTGGCATGCACAAGGAGCCGGCGCATGAAACAAGAACCCTTGTTGGCTGTAAACGATTTGCATGTGCATTTTGCCGTGCGCGCTGCCGGCAGGCCGTGGCAGAAAGCGGCTGCGCTCAAAGCGGTAAACGGCGTGTCGTTTACCTTGCAGGCCGGCGAAACGCTGGGCATTGTGGGCGAATCGGGCTGCGGCAAATCCACGCTGGCGCGCGCGATTATCGGGCTGGCCAAAGTGCATAGCGGCAGCGTGTTGTGGCAGGGGCAGGATTTAGCCGCACTGAGCAGCAAAGCGCTGCGGCTGCAACGGCGCGATATCCAGATGATTTTTCAAGACCCATTGGCCTCGCTCAATCCGCGCATGACCGTGGGCGACATCATCGCCGAGCCGCTGCGCACCTTTCATCCTGAGTTAAAAAAAGCCGACATCATGCGGCAAGTGCAGGAAATCATGCAGAAAGTGGGCTTGCTGCCCAACCAGATCAACCGCTATCCGCACGAATTTTCAGGCGGCCAATGCCAGCGCATCGGCATTGCCCGCGCCTTGATTTTAAAGCCCAAACTGCTGATTTGCGACGAGCCGGTGTCGGCCTTGGATGTGTCGATTCAGGCGCAGGTGGTCAATTTATTGAAACAGCTTCAGCGCGAAATGGGCTTGGCGATGATTTTTATCGCCCACGATTTATCGGTGGTGAAACACATCGCCGAGCGCGTGCTGGTGATGTATCTCGGCCGCGCCGTCGAGCTTGGCAGCAAGCAGGCTGTGTATGACTGCCCCGCCCACCCCTACACCCGCGCCTTAATCAGCGCCGTGCCCATTCCCGACCCTGAAGCCCAACGGCATAAAGTAATCCAGCTCTTACCCGGCGACTTGCCCAGCCCGCTCAACCCGCCTTCCGGCTGCGTGTTCCGCACCCGTTGCCCGCAAGCCGATGCCGGTTGTGCCGACAGCAAACCCATGCTGATCGGCAATCTGCAACATCAAGTGGCCTGTCTGAAAAACAGTGTCGCAGTATCCTAGGAGCATTTATATGCAAACCCTTAAAGCCGCCACCATCCAAATGGTATCCACCACCCGCCCTGCCGACAACATCGCTACCATGCAGCGCTTGGTGGCCGAAGCCGCCGCCCAAGGCGCGCAGTGGGTGTTGCTGCCCGAATACTGGCCGATTATGGGCAAGGCCGATACCGATAAAATCGCCCACGCCGAGCCTTTCGGCAGCGGCGTGTTGCAACAAGCGCTGAGCGACACCGCCCGCGAGCACCACATCACCCTGTTCGGCGGCACCATCCCGCTGCAAAGCGACAGCGCCGATAAAGTGCTCAACACCTTATTGGTTTACGATCCGGAAGGCGTCTGCCGCGCCCGCTACGACAAAATGCATCTGTTCGGCTATTCCGGCTTAGGCGAACACTACGCCGAAGCCGATACCATCCAGCCCGGCGGCGAAGTGCCCCATTTTCAGGCAGACGGCTGGGGCATCGCGCAAGGCGTGTGCTACGATTTGCGCTTTCCCGAATTTTTCCGCGCCCAAAGCCCGTTTGAGGTGCTGATGCTGCCCGCCGCCTTCACCTACCACACCGGCAAAGCCCATTGGGAATTGCTGCTGCGCGCCCGCGCGGTAGAAAACCAATGCTATGTGATTGCGTCCGGCCAAGGCGGCACCCACGAAAGCGGCCGCCGCACTTACGGCCACAGCATGATTATCGACCCGTGGGGCGACATCCTCGCCGTACTGCCCGAAGGCGAAGGCGTGCTGGTGGCTGAACTCAGCCCTACCCGCCTTGCCAGCGTGCGCAGCCGTTTACCCGCTTTACAACACCGCCTGCTGTAATACAAAACAGTATGCCTGTCTGAAAGAATGCCTGTCTGAAAGCTTTATCAATACATGATAGAATCTTTCCCTTTTGCAAACACACGCCTTATTGAATATGTCAAACGTCGCCCCCCAATACAGCGAATCCAGTATCACCGTCCTCAAAGGCTTGGAGCCGGTAAAAGAACGTCCGGGTATGTACACCCGCACCGAAAGCCCCACCCATATTTGTCAGGAAGTGATTGATAACGCTGCCGACGAAGCGCTCGGCGGTTTTGCCGACACCATCGCGGTAGAAATCCATGCCGATGGCTCGCTTTCGGTGCGCGACAACGGCCGCGGCATTCCGGTGGGCATGCACCCCACCGAAGGCCTGCCGGTGGTGGAATTGGTGTTCACACAACTGCACGCGGGCGGTAAGTTCAACAAAAAAGACGGCGGCAGCGCCTACGCCTTTTCTGGCGGCCTGCACGGCGTGGGCGTATCGGTGACCAACGCGCTCTCTACCCGACTGGAAGTTACGGTAAAACGCGAAGGCAAAATCCACCGCATCGTGTTTGCCGGCGGCGATGTGGTCGAGCCGTTAAGCGAAATCGGCAAATGCGCGGTGAAAGATTCCGGCACCGAAGTGCGCGTGTGGCCAAACGGCAAATATTTTGAAAGCCCTGCCTACAGCATTCCCGAGCTGGAACGGTTGCTGCGCGCCAAAGCGGTGTTACTGCCGGGCGTAACCGTATCGCTCACCCGCCCGATAAAAGGGCTGGAAGCGCCGCAAATCCAAAGCTGGCATTACCCCAACGGCCTCAAAAGCTATCTGGACGACTTAATCAGCGAAGCGCAGGAAGCCGTGCCGATTTTCGCTTCGGAAAACTATATTTCAAACGGCCACGACGGTGATTTCAGCGCCGGCGAAGGCGCGGCGTTTGCGCTAACCTGGCTGGAAGAAGGCGCGTGCAACAGCGAGAGCTATGTCAACCTGATTCCCACCCCCTTGGGCGGTACCCATGAAGCGGGTTTGCGCCAAGCGGTATTTCAGGCGGTGAGCAATTTCATTAATCACCACAACCTGCTGCCGCGCGGCGTGAAAGTGCAGAGCGATGACGTATTCAACCGCGTGGCCTTTGTATTGTCCGCCCGCGTGCTCGACCCGCAGTTCCAAGGCCAAACCAAAGACAAACTCACCAACCGCGACGCCTTGAAACTGGTAGCCGCCGTATCGGGTGACCCGCTGGAATTGTGGCTGAACCAAAACGTGGAAGCGGGCAAGAAAATCGCCGAACTCGCCATCAAACAGGCGCAGGCGCGGATGCGTTCGGTGAAGAAAATCGAGAAGAAAAAAGGCAGCGGCGTGGCGGTATTGCCCGGCAAGCTCACCGATTGCGAAAGCGAAGACATCCGCGAAAACGAGTTGTTTTTGGTAGAGGGCGATTCGGCAGGCGGCTCGGCCAAACTCGCACGCGACAAAGCCACCCAAGCGATTCTGCCGCTACGCGGTAAGGTGTTGAACAGCTTTGAAGTCCACCCCGATCAATTATTCGGCAACGCCGAAATTCACGATATTTCCGTCGCCATCGGCGTGGATCCGCACGGTATCAACGACAACCCTGATTTGAGCGGCCTACGCTACGGTAAAATCGCCATTTTGTCGGATGCTGATGTCGACGGCTCGCATATTCAAGTATTGCTGCTCACCCTGTTTTACCGCCATTTTCCCAAACTGGTTTCAGACGGCCATATTTATGTCGCCCAGCCGCCGCTGTTCCGCGTGGATGTGAACGCACAAGGCAAAAGCAAACCCGCGCGCAAATTCTACGCGCTCGACCAAGGCGAATTGGAAGGCATTTTAGACCGCCTGCAAATCGAAGGCGTGAAAGAAACCGCCTATTCCATCAGCCGTTTCAAAGGCTTGGGCGAGATGAATCCCGACCAGCTCAAAGACACCACCATGCACCCCGATACCCGCCGCCTGTTGAAAGTGGAAATCCCCGAAGGCACGGGTGAACAAACTTATGATATTTTCGTGAAACTGATGGGCAAAGGCGAAGCCGCCAGCCGCCGTGCCTGGATGGAAGCGGAAGGCGACAAGGCCGAGTTGGATATTTAAGCAATCAAAAGGAACGCACGATGAACATCACCGTAATCGGCAGCATCAATATGGATTTGGTTACCTCTTCCCCCCGCTTCCCCAAAGTCGGCGAAACCCTGTTGGGCAGCGGTTTCCAGCAGTTTATGGGCGGCAAAGGTGCCAATCAGGCGGTTGCTGCCGCACGCTTGGGCGCAAAGGTGCAATTGATCGGCGCTGTAGGCGACGATGATTTCGGCCGCCAACTGCTCAAAGGCTTGCAACAAGAAGGTGTGAACACCGACGGTGTAACCATGGTTTCTGCGGTTTCCAGCGGCCTGGCCAATATCACGGTGGCCGAAGACGACAACCACATCATTGTGATTTCCGGCGCCAATTTTGCCGTAAGCGCCGAGAGTGTGCGTCAACAAGAAGCACGCATCGCCGAAGCCGATGTGGTGATGGCGCAATTGGAAACGCCGTTGGACGCAGTAATCGAAGCGGCGCGTTTGGCCAAGCAACACGGCAAACCGTTTATTTTAAATCCCGCGCCGGCACAAGCTCTGCCCAAAGAGTTGTTGGATCTAGTGGATGTTTTAACGCCCAATGCCTATGAACTGGCTATCAGCTTAGGCCTGTCTGAAAAACTGTCGCCCGAAGAATTGGTAGCACAAGCGCCTTGCCAAGTGGTGATGACTTTGGGTGCAAAAGGTGCGCTATACAGCGATGCCGACAGAAAGCAACACCAACAAAGCAGTTTCCCGGTTACCCCGGTCGATACCACCGGCGCCGGCGACACCTTTAACGGCGCGCTCGCCCGCTATTGGGATAGAGGCCTGCCGGAAGCCGTGCGCCTCGCCTGCGCCGCCGCCGCGCTGTCGGTTACCCGCGCCGGTGCGCAAAGCGGTATGCCCGATGAAGCGGCTTTGCAGGCGTTTTTGCAGTCTTCTGAATCTTAACGGCAAGCGATATGCCTGTCTGAAAACGCATCAAACATGACCCCACGCCCCATCGCCCTATTAGGCCCCACCGCCAGCGGCAAAACCCGCCTCGCCCTTGAGCTGGCTGAACGACTGCCGGTGGAAATCATCAGCCTCGATTCGGCGCTGGTGTACCGCGGCATGGACATCGGCACCGCCAAGCCCAGCCCGGCCGAGCGTGCCGTTGCACCGCATCATTTAATCGACATCATCCTGCCGCCCGAAGCCTACAGCGCCGCCCAATTTGTGGCCGACTGCACCCGCCTGTGCCAACAAATCCTCGCCCGAGGCCGCTGGCCGTTAATCGTCGGCGGCACCATGATGTATTACCACGCCCTCACCCACGGCCTCAACCAACTGCCCGAAGCCGATCCCGCCATCCGCGCCGCGCTGCAAGCCGAAAAAGAAGCGCAAGGCCTCGCCGCGCTGTACGCCAAACTGCAACAATACGACCCCGCCACCGCCGAGCGCTTAAAACCCGGCGACAGTCAACGCATCGAACGCGCGCTGGAAGTGTATCTACTCACCGGCAAACCGTTGAGCGCCCACTTCGCCGAACAGCAGGCCCCCGCCTCCGCACTGCCCAACCTCACCACCATCGCGCTGATTCCCGAAGACCGCAGCCTGCTGCACCGCCACATCGCCCAGCGCTTTGAAACCATGTTGCAACAAGGCTTCCTCGATGAAGTCGATCGCTTGGCCGCTGATTATCCCGAACTCACTCCCGATTATCCTTCCATCCGCTGCGTCGGCTACCGCCAAGCATGGGAATACCGCGCAGGTTTATACAGCTATGCCGAATTTGTAGAAAAAGGCATCGCTGCCACCCGCCAGCTCGCCAAACGCCAGCTCACTTGGTTGCGCAAGTTAGACGATGCCCATATTTTGAACCCGCATCAGCAAGGTGCCTCACTATCTGATGCCGCTATGCAAGTGATTGAACAGAAGCCTGTCTGAAACTTTATTTCTGCTATAGCGCAAGTACTAAAAAACTGATACGGCGTTATCTCGCTTTGTCGTACTCTATGTACTGCCTGCAGCTCGCGGCCTTGTATCAATTCTTTATTACTTTCGCTATGCCAAAAACCTTCTTCAAAACGTTTTCAGACAGGCATATGCCTGTCTGAAAAAACTCAAAGCAAAACAAACTCAACAAGCACGATCAAAATACAAAGGCACCTTGGCCGCTTGCGATACATACTCCGTATATTCGCGCACTTTAGCCGGCATCTGCATCTCTTTCACCATCGTCAGATTGCGCAAAATTGGAAACAGTAAAATATCTTCCATACTCCAGCGCCCTGCTTTTATCCTATCCAAATCCAGCCAAGCCTCCAGCTCCTGCAAATCCTGATGCAACCTTTCTAAATATTTCGGCGTATCGGCCAGATTTTCCGCAAAATCGCCGATAACCTTCTGCTTTTTCTCCACAAAATAATCAATCGCCGATTGCGTAGCAAATTCCGGCAAGCCCAGCTGAATATCGCGCGGCATAATCAGTTTATTCACATACTCACCCGCTTGATCGAACCAGGCCTGCACTTCAGGACGTATCGTTTCATCCAAACGCTGCTGACCCGCATATTCATCCAGCCAGCGAACGATGTCCAAACTTTCGCCCATCGCCACCCCATCAGGCTTCACCAAAATCGGTACCATTTTGGCACCAATCAAACCTACCGGGGTAGCCTCGTCATCATTCATCAACACAAGCGTTTCCGCCTCTAATGAGCGAAAGCCCAACATCATTCTGGCACGCGTGCAGAAAGGACAGTGATCATAAACATAAAGCTTCATACCCAACTCCTAAATATAAAAATCATCACAGAAAAAACTATTAAAGCAACAATGATATTTTGCCAATATACAACACTTTGTCAAAGTACTGTTTCAGAATACGAAAAAAACCATTTCTTTACATTTTTTTGATTAAAATTTAATCACTATTCTTTGTCTTTGTTTTTTTTAAAATTTTTCCAAAAAAATAAGCGGTAAATTTGAAAGATGAGCGGTTTCATGTCAGTAAAGAGCATTGCCACAAAATAGCTGCTTAAAAATTAAGCAGACTTAAGTTTACAAACTTATTTATCGGCTCTATACTAAAAACCAATCAAAACCCAAGAGCAAGAAACCAAAATACAAAACAGAGGACAATCATCCTTTATGGGTACTAAGTTAGAAGTAAAACATTTCATTCTATTACTTGGTCATTGATAATTTAAAATATTTGTTTGGAGACATAACTATGAATTACGATAAAGCCGTATCAGAAATGCTAAATGTTGATGGCGCCATTGCTGCTGCCGTAGTGGATTTTGCCAGTGGCATGTTGTTGGCCGGTGGCGGTTCGCCTGCCGTTGATTTGGAAATTGCTTCTGCCGGACACACAGAGGTAATGAGCTCTGAAGTGAAAACCATGAAAATGCTGGGTATGAAAGATTCTATCGAAGATATTTTGATTACTCTTGGTAGCCAATATCACCTGTTGCGTCCGTTGAGCAAGCACGACGGTTTATTTCTGTACACCGTACTGGATAAATCCAAATCTAATCTGGCGCTGGCTCGTCGTGGCTTGGTTGAAACCGAGCGTAACTTGGGCTAATCTCCCTATTCAAAAAAACCGGCTGCAAAGCCGGTTTTTTTGCTGCCTGCCA
>CALFOA010000344.1 GCA_937919795.1 uncultured Neisseria sp. | reverse complement strand
CGATTTGGTGAGCCTGAACGTAGCCGCCGGTGAAGTATTGGCGGTGGTGGGCGAATCCGGCTCGGGCAAATCGGTGTCTATGATGGCGCTGATGGGCTTGCTGCCGAATAGCGCCACTATTCAGGCCGAAAAAATGGTGTTCGACGGCAAAGACATGTTGAAACTGTCGGCCAGAGAAAAACGCAAAATCATCGGCAAAGACATTTCGATGATTTTCCAAGACGCGATGAGCAGCCTCAACCCCAGCTTCACCATTGAGATGCAGATTACCGAAGTGCTGAAAACCCACTTGGGGCTGAAAGGTGCAGCGGCCAAAGCGCGTGCAGTGGAGTTGCTGGAATTGGTAGAGATTCCCGATGCCAAAGGCCGTCTGAAAAGCTATCCGCATCAATTATCGGGCGGCATGAGCCAGCGGGTAATGATTGCCATGGCCTTGGCCTGCGAGCCGAAATTATTGATTGCCGACGAGCCGACCACTGCGCTGGATGTGACCGTGCAGGCGCAAATCATGGATTTGCTGCACCGCCTGCAACAAGAGCGCGAAATGGCGATGATATTGATTACCCACGATTTGGGCTTGGTGGCGCAACACGCGAAAGATGTGGTGGTGATGTATGCCGGCCAGGTAGTGGAATCCAGTAGCGTGCCACATATTTTTGAAGCACCCGCTCATCCTTATACCGAAGCGTTGTTGCAGTCGATTCCCGAGTTCGGCCAAGGCGGACGCCGCTTAAGATCGCTACCGGGCGTGGTGCCCAGCCAGTACGACCGCCCGGCGGGCTGCTTGTTGTCGCCGCGTTGTCCTTATGCACGCGAAGCCTGCCAGCAGCCGCCTGCGATGCGCGACAGCCGTTTCGGCAAAGTGCGCTGTATAGCAAGCAGCCTTGATGAGTTACGAGCGAAGGGAGCGGCTTAAATGAGCGAAGTCAAAACCGTATTACAAGCCCGCGAGCTGACACGTTTTTATCCGGTCGGCGGTATGGGTAAAGAGAAAAAAGTGGTGAAAGCCTTAAATGGCGTGTCGTTTGAACTGCAAGCCGGTAAAACGCTGGCGGTGGTGGGCGAATCCGGCTGCGGTAAATCCACGCTGGCCCGCCAACTCACGCTGATTGAAACGCCGACCACCGGCAGCCTGGCCATCAACGGCACCGAAACCGTGAATTTGTCGCGCAGTGCATTAAAGCAAATGCGCACCGAAATCCAAATGGTGTTTCAAAACCCGTATGCCAGTCTGAACCCGCGCCAAACCATTGCTGCTCAATTAATGGAACCGCTGGCCATCCACACCAAACTGAGCAAAAAAGAGCGCTACGATAAAGCGGTGGAGATGATGAAAACCGTCGGCCTGCGCCCCGAACATTCTTCGCGCTATCCGCATATGTTTTCCGGCGGCCAACGCCAACGCATCGCCTTGGCGCGTGCCATGATGTTGAACCCGAAAATTGTAGTGGCCGATGAGCCGACTTCTGCGTTGGATGTGTCGATTCAGGCGCAAGTGCTCAATCTGTTTATGGATTTGCAAGAACAATACGGTACGGCTTATGTGTTTATTTCGCACAACTTATCGGTGGTGGAACACGTGGCCGACGACATCATGGTGATGTACCTCGGCCGCGCGGTGGAACACGGCGACAGCAAAACCATTTTTGCCAAACCGCTGCATCCTTATACCCAGGCTTTGCTGTCTGCGGCGCCGAGTTTAAAAGAGCAGAAAGTGCAACTGAAACTCAGCGGCGAACTGCCCAGTCCGCTCAATCTGCCGAGTGGTTGCGCGCTGCACCAACGCTGCCCGCACGCGCAGCCGCGTTGCACGCAGGAAGTGCCGGAATTGCGCGAATGGCAGGGCAGAAAAGTTGCCTGTTTGCGGCTGGAAGAAATTGCTGTGTAAAACTGTTGTAAGAAATCGATAAAAGGTAAAAAACGCCGATAAATGGCTTGCTAATTTTTTGAGATTGTCGCATACTTCACTAAACGCTGAAACAGTAAAACGGCGTAACAAGGGGTGGGAAGCCAATTGAATCATAGGTATTCCCCAATCGCGACAAGGCAAAGAACCTTGCGCAAATAACACTTACGGGACTTAATAAAATGATCGAAAAATTCATGCCTATCTTCGCTTTTATCGGCGTTGTATCTTTTTCCGCTTATCTGGCTTTGTTTGTTTATGTGGGTTGTAAGAAGTTTGGTTTTGACCGCTTCCTGCCGAAACACAGTGGCACTCCTGAAGCACAACAGTAAGCCCTTGGTTTTAGAAACAACCGCTCCGAACGATTATGTTCGGAGCG
>CALFOA010000343.1 GCA_937919795.1 uncultured Neisseria sp. | reverse complement strand
CGGTCGTCATAGCAAAGGTTTACTACCTCAAAGCCATGAAACCGCAGATTTTTTTCAATACACTGATCCAGGCCGTATAGATGCGGCACGGCTAAAATAACGGTTTTTTGCATTTCAATTGGCGCAGGCAACTGTTTAAATTTACCTGCATTAAATAGTTTTCAGACAGGCATTGTAGTAATAATGCCTGTCTGAAAACAAGTAAAACCAAATAACTTAATGTGCTTCAATAAATGCCACTACTTGCTCCGCATTCGTCAACGCCGAACACACCGCTTCTTTATTGATGCGCTTGGCCAAACCGGCCAACACTTTACCCGGCCCGCATTCGGCTGATTCAATGATACCTTCCGCTACCAGCGCGTTCACAGTTTCCGTCCAGCGTACCGGGCTGTAAAGCTGGCGTACCAGCGCATCTTTAATTTTATCCGCATCATCGTAAGAAGCCACATCGGCATTGTGGATCACGCGGATTTGCGGGGTACGGATGTTCACCGATTTTAAGGCTTCGGCCAGTTTCTCAGCCGCAGGCTTCATCAAGCTGCAATGGGAAGGCACCGATACCGGCAACGGCAAGGCGCGTTTAGCACCTGCGGCTTTGGCCGCTTCCATTGCCCGCTCAACCGCAGCGGCATTACCGGCAATCACCACCTGGCCGGGGGAATTAAAGTTTACCGCTTCCACCACTTCGCCTTGTGCCGCTTCAGCACAAATGGCTTTTAACTGTTCGTCTTCCAAGCCCAAAATCGCCGCCATCGCGCCAACGCCTTGCGGCACTGCGTTTTGCATCAATTCGGCACGCAAACGCACCAATTTCACCGCATCGGCAAAATCCAGCGCGCCGGCAGCTACCAGAGCGGTGTACTCGCCCAAGCTGTGACCGGCCACCACGGCAGGTTCTTTGCCTCCCGCTGCCAAATAAGCGCGGTAAGTAGCAACACCGGCGGCCAACATCAACGGCTGGGTGTTCACGGTTTGGCCGATAATTTCGGCATCTTCACCGTTCATCATCGCCCACAAATCTTGGCCAAGCGCAGCAGATGCTTCATCAAAAGTGGCTTTAACCACGGCTTCGCCATCGAAACCGCTCATCATATTCAGGCTTTGCGAGCCTTGGCCGGGAAAGAAAAAGGCAAAAGACATAAGGTTGAATTCCTTTAATTGCTTAACAGAGCCAACCACGGATGGTCGGCAAAATGAATCAATAATAGATAAGTCAAAATCAAATTAGCCAATACTGTTAACCCAAACAGCATTATAAAGCTTTGAGTACGGTATTGATGTTTCTGCAGCGGACGCATCAACAAACCGCCCGGCCAACCGCCTAAGATATTCCATTGACACAGTCGTTGCCCGAACCTACCTAGGCGAATAGGTGACTTAGCTTGTCGCTGACTGCTCCGTACCCGATATTTATCCTGATAACAACACAAAAAGGCTAACACGCTCATCAACAGATAGAATAGTGCCAACTTCCAAGACAGGCTGGCGACCAACAGCAAATACATACCGCCACAAGCCAAATTGGCCAGCCACACCCCCGCTTTTTCTATCATTGAGCGATCATCATACACTTCATCGGCAATCAGCACACTTTCGTGTTCTTTCAATACCACTCGTACCGCCTGCTGAGGCGCATCAGCAATCGGCCGATTACAGTAAAAGCTAACCATCTGGCCGACGGCTGGTTTCAATTTTCGATAGAAGTAAGCAGGCGCATGAAACAATACTTCTTTGCCATCCTCTCCCCTGCGGATAAAGCCGCAACCTTGTCGCTCATCCCAACGGACAATCCTTCCCGAAAACACCATAAAAGCAGGGAAAAGCTGGTTGTCTTTATCCTGTTGGCCGTTGCTCAACACCACCTGTGGTTCTTTTGCTATATACGATGACGGTTCGGTTTCTTTCGACTCCGGCAAGCGAGTAAGTTCAATCGCCTCCGGCATTTCTACCTGGTCAATAATACAGATGTCAGTCAGCATCCATTGCTGGTCGCCATGCTTTTTCAAGCGCCCTTCCAGCACATCGCCCTGCTCCGGAATCCTCAATTGATCACGCAAAAATTGCCCCAACGCAAATACCGGTACTTGTTTGCGCAAACCATAAATGCCAAAACCACAATTGCGGCTGAGATCCCAATTCTGCAAGGTCACACGAATGATGCCACCTTCTTTGGGTGGCGGCAAAGGCTCAATATTTTTGGCAATCAGTCGTTTTTTCTCGTCATGTGCGATGCGGTAAACAATTTCATCGCCTACTTGTGGCGTTCGATAATAATCCGGCAAATTTTCAGCAATTAGAAAAATATGCTGATCAATTTCATCAGATGAAGACTGAATTGAACCGAGCTGGCGCCGGTCAAACCAGCGCGCAACTGTCCCGTAATGTTCTTGTTTTATGATGCTTTCTGTCATTTTTTTATTTATTTGATTGTAGTGAAAAGAATTTTACCCGTATTT
>CALFOA010000342.1 GCA_937919795.1 uncultured Neisseria sp. | reverse complement strand
CCCGAGCAGGTAAAGCCTTCGCCCTGTTTCATCAATTGGCGGACGATGGCAAAAACCAAGTCTTGTTTACGCAGTCGGTTGGCGTTTTCAATACCGATTTGTTCGGCTTGTTCGAGTAGTTTGGAGATATGTTGGTTTTGTAGTTCGGAAACGTGCATGATGTATAGAATCAGATAGATAAAAAATAGGAACCCGCCGCCCTCGAAACGGGCAGTTTGCAAATCAAGATAAATCGGGTATTCGGGTAGAGATTAAGAGTTTTTGGATTAGGATTAGGAAAGAAGATGAGAACGAGAATGAAGCTATATCTGGCGCGCATTGTATGCAGCGCCGGTTCAGGTGTCAAGAAAAGCAGTAGAAAAAGCCAGCAGGCGGCTTTAACGGTATCTTTTTGATTGGTTGCGCCAGTATTCCCAAGCGAGGAATGCCGCACCAACCAACAAGCGGTGTTTCAAACTCACCGGCAGCGTCACCGCGCGCAAAGCCAAACCTTTGGCGGAGGCATTGCCTGCCAAACTCAATAATTCTTGGCCAATGTTTTCACTCTGTCGGCTGGCTTGTTGTTCACGACGGCGCTGCAACTCACCGGCAGCCAGTTTCAAACGAGCCAGTTCGATTTCCAATTCCAGCAGTTCGCGCTCTTGGCGTTTATTGTGTTTCGGCATGATTAGCTATCCTTTGGTTTATCTGCGTGGTTTTCTGTTTGCTTGCCCAACAAATAATGCAAATCTTGCTGCATGGCTTTTAATGTGTCACCCAATGGCTGATTGGATTTGCGCCAGGCATTCGGTATCCATAACAACACTCCCAACAGCAGCAACAGTGAAAATCCCGCGCCGCCGAAAAACACCCAAATTTTGGCCTCATCCGACAACACCGTATTCAAACCCAGCAGCAGCGCCACCAAACCGACTAAACAAAATACCGCAGCCACGGCAATGGCGGCAAAAATACGAATCACACCGGCCAATTGGTTGCCGACATCCATATTCAACAAACGCAGGCGCAACAACAATAAATCGGAACCCTGAGCAGCACGCTTTTTCAGATAATTCAATTCTTGCCTGATAGACATATCCCGCCTTTCGCAGTGAAGCAGTGAATTGGAACGGATTGATGGATAAAGCCCTGCCGTTTGTTGAAACCACCAAATGGCAGGGCTACAAAAGTTAGCGACGGTTCAGCAATACACCCACCACCAAACCGGCCAATGCGGCAAAACCCATCGCGTAATACGGCTTTTCTTGAACCAGCTCATCGGCCTGCTTCACACGGTGGCGAATCTGCTCGCTGGCAGTGTGTTCAAAGTCATGCAGTTTGTTTTGCGCGCGATCCAACTGATCTTGCAGTTTTTCGCGCAAGGCACGGGTTTCTTCCACGCCGCGTTCCACATTATCTTTGGTCAAAGCTTCCACATCAGCCAACACCGAGCGTACTTCTTTCATCAAAGCTTCTTTTTGTGCTTCAAAATCGCGTTTCATGGTATTTTTCCTTTCATTGGGAATCTAAAAAACCCGCCAAAACAAGCAGGACTTACCCAGCATATAGGTATCCGGCTGCCGATTGCAAGCGCTATCGGTTTATCTTTACATAAACCGCCTTATTTATTCCACGGCAACCATAACCTGGCCAAAACATACATCAACGCCCCACCTATGGCCAACAGCCAGAACACAATCCCCTTTTTACGCGCGTTCGGGCAGAAAATATAAACCGCCAGCGTAAAGCTGAAAAACATTGCGCTGACTATCCACACCAGCTGCTTATCTTTAAAGCGGTTGAGCGTATGACTTTCCGTCATCACCACATACATTTGCCACAAAGCAGCCGATGCCATCGAAATCACACCGGCGGGCAGAAAAATCAGGCCGAGCAGTTCTTTATTCATTTTGTTCTCTGAATATGCAATTTTATTGTTAGCTATTATAGCTGAAGAACTCAATTTGCGTTTTCAGACAGGCAGAGACCATAGCCAAAATAGTCAGATGTGGATGCCCTTCTCGGCGTAGCAGCGCACAACGCAGAAATACGCCGCAGATGACTATTTTGGCTATGGTCTCGAGCATTAGCATTGTTTCGCAAACCACTATAAAATCATGCCTGTCTGAAACCCCTAGCACAGAAAGCACGCCCATGCGCATTGCCCCCCTGCCCGACCATTTAATCAACCAAATCGCCGCCGGCGAAGTGGTCGAACGCCCGGCCAACGCCCTGAAAGAAATCGTGGAAAACAGCCTCGATGCGGGCGCGAACAAGATTGCGGTGGAGTTGGAAGCGGGCGGCATCAAGCTGATTCGGGTGAACGACAACGGCGGCGGCATTCACGCCGATGATTTGTCTTTGGCCTTATCGCGCCACGCCACCAGCAAAATCGCCAGCCTGGCCGACTTGGAAACCGTCCGCAGCATGGGCTTTCGCGGCGAAGGCTTGGCCAGCATCGCTTCAGTATCCCGCCTCACCCTCACCAGCCGCCTGCCCGCCGACGGCCATGCCAACACCATACGCGCGCAAGACGGCAAACTCGGCGACATCGGCGCCGCCGCCCACCCGCCAGGCACCACGGTGGAAGTGAACGATTTGTTTTTCAACACCCCGGCGCGGCGCAAGTTTCTCAAATCCGAGAGCACCGAATACGCCCATTGCGCCACCATGCTCGAACGCCTCGCGCTGGCGCATCCGCAGGTGGCTTTTTCCTTAAAGCACAACGGCAAAACCGTTTTCGATTATCCCGCGCAAACGCTGGCCGAACGCGTCGCCGCCGTGATGGGGCAAGAATTTGCCGCCGCTTCGATTGCCATCGACAGCGGCGAAGGCATCATGCGCCTCACCGGCCTGATTGCCAAACCCACCTTCGCCAAAGGCAAAAGCAACCAGCAATATTGTTTTGTGAATCAGCGTTTTGTACGCGACAAAGTGATGCTGCACGCGGTAAAACAAGCCTACCGTGACGTGTTGCACCAAGCGCTTACCCCCGCTTTCGCGCTGTTCCTCGAATTACCGCCGGAAAATGTGGACGTCAACGTGCACCCCACCAAAACCGAAATCCGTTTTCGCGACAGCCAAGCGGTGCACCAACTGATTTTCCATACCTTAGACAAAGCCCTCTCCGCCACCCGCGCCGACCAAACCGAGAGCGTGAACAATGCCGGAGAAATCCTGCATCAAATGATGGGGTTGGATAATACACAAAGCCTGTCTGAAAACCGTTTTTCAGACAGGCATGCCGTTGTCAGCGATTACAGCGGCAAACAAGCACCCGCCGCCTACACCCCCGCTGCCCGCGCGCCGCAGCAACGAAGTTTGTCATTGCGCGAAAGCCAGGCCGCGCTGGATACCTACGCCAAGCTCTATCAGCAGCCGGATGATTTCACCCCAAGCGCCCCGCCGTTCAGCAGCAGCTTGCCGCCCGCCGAAAATCCGCTCGATATCGACCACGATGCGGCTGCCGATACCCCCGCCGAAACCCCGCCTTTAGGTTTTGCCATCGCCCAACTGCTCGGCATCTACATCCTAGCCCAAGCCGAAGACAGCCTACTCTTGGTGGATATGCACGCCGCCGCCGAACGGGTGAACTACGAAAAAATGAAACAGCAGCGCGAACAAGCCGGCCGCCTAGCCAGCCAACCGCTGCTGATTGCCGTCAGCTTTGCCGCCAGCCACGAAGAAATGGCCGCACTGGCCGATTACGGCGACCAGCTCGCCGCCTTCGGTTTGGACTTATCACCGCTAGGCGAAAACAGCATTGCTGTACGCGCCGTACCCGCCATGCTGGCCAAAAGCGATGTCGCCGAACTCGCCCGCAGCATCCTGCAAGAATTTGCCCACGCCGGCAGTTCGCAAACCGTGGCCGCGCTGGAAAACCAAATCCTCGCCACCATGGCCTGCCACGGCTCGATCCGCGCCGGCCGCCGCCTCACCCTGCCGGAAATGAACGCGCTGTTGCGCGACATGGAAAACACCCCGCGCAGCAACCAATGCAACCACGGCCGCCCGACTTGGGTAAAACTGACCTTGCAGCAATTAGATGCCTTGTTTTTGCGCGGGCAGTGATGTCATGTCAGGCCGTCTGAAAAAGTGCGCA
>CALFOA010000341.1 GCA_937919795.1 uncultured Neisseria sp. | reverse complement strand
TGGTCTTCGTGGTTCATCACGGCAACCACTTGGCCGGGTTTGATGCGGCCGTTCAAGATGCGGCCGATACCGAGGCGGCCGGTGTAGCTGTCGTAGTCGAGCTGGGAAATTTGCAGTTGCAAAGGTGCATTGGCATCGCCAGAAGGCGGCGGGGTGTGTTTCAGGATGGTATCGAACAGCGGGCGCATATCGTCGCTCTCGTCGCTCTCTTCCAGTTTGGCAAAACCGCTCAGGCCGGAAGCGTACACAATCGGGAAATCCAATTGTTCGTCGCTGGCGCCGAGGCTGTCGAACAATTCGAAAGTCTGGTCGATTACCCAGCTCGGGCGGGCGGAAGGTTTGTCGATTTTGTTGATCACCACAATCGGGCGCAGGCCTAAAGCCAAGGCTTTTTTGGTCACAAAACGGGTTTGCGGCATCGGGCCTTCTTGGGCGTCTACCAGCAATACCACGCAATCGACCATGCCCAATACGCGTTCTACTTCACCGCCGAAGTCGGCGTGCCCGGGGGTGTCGACGATGTTGATGTGGTAGCCTTCGTATTCGATGGCGGTGTTTTTGGCCAGAATGGTGATGCCGCGTTCTTTTTCGATGTCGTTGCTGTCCATCACGCGCTCGTCTACCTGTTGGTTGGAGCGGAAGGTGCCGGACTGGCGTAATAATTGGTCGACTAGGGTGGTTTTGCCGTGGTCAACGTGGGCGATAATCGCAATATTGCGGATTTGTTTCATGATTGTGCTTTAGCTTAAGAAATTAGGAAAACTGTAAATTATAACATGATTTTAGCGTTTATATGGATTGAATTGAGGGTGGTGCGGTGTGGTTTATTTTTCAGGTTAATTTAAGTAAATATTCAATTTGATTGAAAGCGCTTATTAAAATCGTCTGCAATAAAATAATAGGAAAAACAATAAATTGATGGGTTTTTATGGCTGAATAAGCGGTATTTTTGTTTGATAATTGTTTGTATTTTAAATGGAAAAATTGCAATTGTCGCAAAAAGGAATACAATGAAAGCATATAGGAATAACGTAAAAGAAACACAAACCACTCCCCTGGCAACACTAAATCTGAAAGGAAAAGCTATGAAAGGCAATAAAGCTGTACTTGATTATATGAACGAATTGTTGGCGGGCGAGCTGGCTGCGCGCGACCAATATTTCATCCACTCCCGTATGTATGCGGAATGGGGTTACAACAAATTATTTGAGCGCATCGGCCATGAAATGGAAGATGAAACTGGCCATGCCGAAGCGTTTATCCGCCGCATTCTGATGCTGGGCGGTACGCCGAAAATGGTACCGGCTAAAGTTAATATCGGTGCTGATGTAGTGGCGATGTTGAAGGCCGATTTGAATACCGAATTGGAAGTACAGGCTGCTTTGAAAAAAGGCATTAAGCTGTGCGAAGATGAGCAGGATTATGTGACCCGCGAATTGATGGTGGCTCAGTTGCAAGACACCGAAGAAGATCACGCACACTGGTTGGAACAACAACTGGGTCTGATTGAGATGGTGGGTCTGCAAAACTATCTGCAAAGCCAGCTGTAATCTGCTGAATGGAAAGGAAGAGCTATGAAAGGCGATCGTTTGGTAATCAGCGAGTTAAACAAAAATCTCGGTTTGCTGCTGGTTACGATTAACCAATATTTCCTGCATGCCCGCATCCTGAAAAACTGGGGCTTTGAAGAGTTGGGCGAGCATTTCTACAAGCAATCGATTGTGGAAATGAAGTCTGCCGATAAAATTATCGAACGCATCCTGTTGCTGGAAGGCCTGCCGAATTTGCAGGAGCTGGGCAAGCTGTTGATTGGCGAGAGCGTGGAAGAAGCCATCAAATGCGACTTGACCAAAGAGCAGGATAAACACGCTGCGTTGGTGAAAGCGATTCAGCTGTGCGAAGAGAAGCAAGACTATGTTTCGCGCCAGCTGTTGGCCGAGCAGAAAGACATCAATGAAGAGCACATCGATTGGCTGGAAACCCAGCAAGAATTGGTGGCAAGCGTGGGCTTGATGAATTATCTGCAAAGCGCGGCGCAGGAAGATTAAGTTTGACGCTTGATTTGATGGTTAAATGCCTGTCTGAAAAGTTTTTTCAGACAGGCATTTTGTTTCTTAAGGTGTTTCTTGATATCTCTTTTAAGGCATCTTAGAGAGTAGGTGGCTCGCAGAATGCCTGTCTGAAAGGTGAAAGCTTATTTTCAGACAGGCATTTTTCATCATGCCTGATCACTGGTGTTTTGATGCTGGGGCAGTCGTTTTTCCAGCAGCGATTGGTCGATGTTATCGGGATGGATGCGGTAGTACATTCGGTTGGTATTGCGTAGGTTTTCGGCTTGTACGATTTCGTCGGCAATCTCCATCGCTTGAAAGCTGTCGGGGTCGGCCAGTTGCCACATATCGTCGAGGATTTTACGGCCGCAGTCGCCGGTGAGCAGCGAGCCGGTTTTGATGAATTGGTAGTGCTCGGAGAGCAGTTTAATCCAGCCGTCGGGCTGGCGGCGCACGATGTGGTGCGGTTTGAGCTGCGAGGGGTGGGTGAGGCCGGAGGTGCCGACGATGTCGGCCAGCGAGCGCAGGGTGTTGGCGTGGAAGTTTTTCACACGCTGGGATTTGTCGGGCACGTCGAGCGCTTTCTGGCGCGACGGGTCTTGGGTGGCCACACCGGTAGGGCATTTGTTGGTGTGGCAGGAACGTGATTGGATGCAGCCGACGGCAAACATAAAGCCGCGCGCGCTGTTGCCCCAGTCGGCACCCAGCGCCATCATTTTGGCGAGATCGAAGCCGCTGATCAGTTTGCCGCTTACGCCGACTTTCACTTTGTCGCGGATGCCGGCGCCGACCAAGGTGTTTTGTACGAAGATAAAGGCGTCCACCAAGGGCATGCCTATGGTGTCCATAAATTCGACCGGAGCGGCGCCGGTGCCGCCTTCGGCGCCGTCGATGACGATGAAATCGGGGTAGTTGTTTTCTTCAATCATGGCTTTTACGATGGCCATAAATTCCCAAGGCATACCGATACAGAGCTTGAAGCCCACCGGCTTGCCACCGGAGAGCTCACGCAGTTGCTGCCAGAATTTCACCAATTCGCGCGGGGTAGAAAAGGCGGGATGGGTGGAAGGGGAAATGCAGTTTATCCCCATCGGGATATCGCGAGTTTCGGAAATTTCACGGGTGATTTTGGAGGCGGGCAATACGCCGCCTTTACCGGGTTTGGCGCCTTGCGAGAGCTTGATTTCGATCATTTTGACTTGATCGAGCGCGGCGCGTTCGGCAAAGGTTTCGGGGTTGAAGTTGCCGTCTTTATCGCGGCAGCCGAAGTAGCCGGTGCCGATTTCCCAAATCAAATCACCGCCGTGTTTGCGATGATAGGGGCTGATGCTGCCTTCGCCGGTGTCGTGGGCGAAGCCGCCTTCTTTGGCACCTTTGTTGAGCGCTTCGATGGCGGCGGCGGAAAGGGCACCGAAGCTCATGGCGGAAATGTTGAATACGGATAAGTCATAGGGTTGTTGACAAAATTCGTTGCCGACGCGCACGCGGAAATGGTAGTCGCTGATGCTGCGGCTGTTGCCGGAATGGAGAAACCATTCGCTGCCGACTTTGTTTAAATCGTTCAGGCTGCCGAAGGCGGTGGTGCTGTCGATGTCTTTGGCGCGTTGGTAGGCGATGGAACGCTGCTGGCGCGAAAAAGGCACTTCTTCTTTGTCGTCTTCCAGAAAGTATTGGCGGATTTCAGGGCGGAAGTTTTCCAGCAGAAAGCGGATGTGGCCGCCAATGGGGTAGTTGCGCAAAATGGCATGACGTTTTTGGGTGACGTCGTGGATACCCAGCGCAGTGAAGGCGAGCGAAAGGAAAAACAACCACCAGATTTGCAGCAACAGGCCGACGGCGGTTAAGGCGATAAACAGCCAAAACAGGCCGAAGCGGGGCATGATGAGAAAGCCATAATTGGCCGAGTGGGTGTTGCTGGGCTTGGGATCTTGCGTGCTCATGAGTGTTTCCTGAGATGAATGTGTTTTGTAATGGTATGTAATGTGGTGATTATGCGTGGTTTTTCAAGGTAAAGCGCTTGATGTTTCAAGGCCAAAGCAAAGTTTCTGCGAAGCTAAAATAAGTTTTTCCGTTATAATTTTAAATGGTTTGAAAATAGGGGGCGAATAATGAGACCGAAGGTAATTTTTGTTGATGTAGATGATACGCTGATACGTAGCGTCGGTCGCACTCGGATTCCAATTCCTTCTGCGGTTGAAGCGGTGAAACGTTTTTACCGAGAAGGGGCGGTTTTGTATTTATGGAGCAGCGGCGGTGCGGATTATGCTCGTGAAAGTGCCGAGTTTCTGGGTTTAATAGATTGTTTTGTGGCTTTTTTGCCGAAACCACACCTCTATATAGATGATCAACCAGTAGCTGATTGGCGGTTTTGCCGTCATGTGCTTCCACAAAATGCTGTGCTGTTGGCAGACGATAAACCACTATAAAAAGGATAAAACCATGCTCACTTCAAAATTTTATGCTGCCTGCTTGTCGGCAGCTTTGCTGTGCTCGCCTTTGGCTTTTGCGGAAAATGCGCATCCATTGGTGCGAGAGAAAAATCTGGAGATGGCGGAAATCAGTGAGAAAACGCTGTTTCGCGAACTGTATGCCGATGTGATGACGAGCGCTTATCTGGATGAGGAAAGTGAGTTGGCACGCTCGCTGAAAAAAATGCCTTATGTCGGCATTCGTGCGAATCCACAAGAGCAGGAGCAAGTTGCTTTTATGCACCGGCCACAAATCTATTACAACGCCAAAGGCGAGAAACGGGCTTTGGTGATGGTGGAAAAACATCGGGTGGAAGAAGGCGGTCGGCTGGTTGAGTGCCATGCTTGTGCGCCGGAAGTGGATTTGTTTGTGTTGGCTCCGCAAGATCAGGGTTGGCGCTTGCTTTCTTCTACTAAGGTGCAGTCGGAAATATCAGGTTCGTTTGGTGATACTCACTTTAAAATGTCGGCGATGCCGGTATTGTTGGATACTGAGACGGTTGGCATATTGTATGAGTCGGGCTACGGCAATCAAGGCACTTTTGAAACCATGCTGTATGCGGTGGTGCTACATGAGAAGCGCCCGATTCAAAATTATGAGGTGGCAAAGCTGTCATTTTCCAATGAGGGGTATTATGGCGACGATTCACCGCAGGCGTACAGCTTTGAAGGAGAATATACGCAGGCGGAGCGGCCGGACAGTAAAGGACGCTATCCGATTGAAATCCGCTATACGGGTGAGAATGTGGGAGAAACGGGGAGAATCCGGCCGTTCAATCAAATCCAGCGCTTTGTGTTTAACCGCTCGAGAAACAGGTTTGAGCAAGTGAGATAGAAGGTTGGATAAAGATTAAAATGCCTGTCTGAAAACGAGCGTACACGTTTTCAGACAGGCATTTTGCGGTGTAGTGATGACAACAAATTCATTTTGGCTTAAGCAAAGTGGGTTATCATTTAACTGAATTTTTATCATCAAAATCTGAGACTCCATGCAATCAGAATACTTAATTATGTTGATTCCCGCTTTGGTGGCTGTGGCGGGTGGTTTTTTATCTTTAGTCTGGCATCCTTCGCATCAGATGCGCAGTTTGATTCAGCACTTTGCCGCCGGCGTGGTGTTGGCGGCGCTGGCGGTGGAGTTGTTGCCGGAAATCGGTCGCGAACATGCGCAGCCTTGGGTGTTGATTGCGGCTTTTGCGGCGGGTAGTTTGTTTATGTTTGGCATGAAGTTGTTGACCGATAAGCTGGAAGCGGGCAGCCATGCCGCGGGGCAAGAGGCGAAAACGGCTTTGCCGATCGGTTTGCTGGTGGCGACTTTGATTGATATTGCTACCGATGGTTTTATCATTGGCGCGGGTTTTGCCAGCGGCGGGGAAACCGGCTTGATTCTGGCTTTGGGTTTGTCGGTAGAGTTGCTGTTTCTCGGCTTGGCGCTGATGAGCGATGCGCTGCGCGGTTGGAAAATGATTGCACTTACTTGCTTGCTGGGCGTGGAAGTATTTGCGTTTGCGGTATTGGGCAAATGGCTGTTGGCCGGGGTATCGCACGATGTGTTAGGCGCGGTATTGGCGGCCAGTGCAGCGGCTTTACTGTATTTGGTCACCGAAGAATTGTTGATGGAAGCGCATGAGGTGGAAGAGAAGAATTATGCGGTGCTGGTGTTGTTTGCCGGTTTCTTAACTTTCTGGTCGATACAGTTGCTGGCTTAAGATTTGTTGGTTAACTAAATGCCTGTCTGAAAACGAGCTTGCGAGTTTCTGCGAAGCTAAAAAAGTTTTCAGACAGGCATTTTGTTTGGTAAAGCGGTTATCAAATATTTGATAGGAAAAAATAAGCTTGTTATATAATCGATTCTGCATTATCCACCGTACGATTTGTGTTGTAGCAGCACCCTTGATTACCCTGTTTATTCTATAAAGGAGCTGGTTGATGAAGACCTTTAAATTCCCTTGGTTATGGTGTTGTGCAGCGCTGCCTTTGCTGCTGGCAGGTTGTAACACAGGTTTTTCAAAACAAGAAGTTAACTCAATGCGTGCGCTGACGCCTAAACAGCGCGATCAATTAGGCCAAGAGCTGGCTACTGAATTACGGCGTACCAGCTTGGGCGATCAAGGCAAATACTATCTGCGGGATATCCGCTACCGTAACAGCGATGATACGCTGGTTTATGATATGGAAATGAAAAGCTTGGATAATTTCCGCCAGCTGGATGCAGCCAACCGCAAAGAAGCGAAGCGGAAGGGCGATCAGTTGGTGAATCAGATTGTTTGTGAGAATCGCAAAACGCGTTCTGTTGTGATGGATGCTCGTTTAGGGATTGAGTTTCGGATGAAAAACAGCCGTGGTGTAGAGATGATGCGCCCGCGCGTGGCACCGGGAGGATGCTCGTAATTTAAGTAATCTTAATAACAATGCCTGTCTGAAAAATATTTTTAGCTTCGCAGAAACTCGCAAGCTCGTTTTCAGACAGGCATTTATTGTGATGCAGCTTTATTTAAACAAAGAGTGCATAGGCCCACAATGCAACCAAAACGACGCAGAGAATATTCAGCAGGAAGCCCACCCGCATCATTTCTTTTTGCTGTATCAGGCCGGTGCCGAATACAATTGCGTTGGGCGGCGTGGCCACCGGCAGCATAAAGGCACAAGAAGCACCGATACCGATCACGAATACCATCACCTCTTTCGGCAAACCCATTTGGGTGGCGACGCTGGCGAAAATCGGTACCAACAGCGCGGCGGCAGCGGTGTTACTGGTAACTTCGGTTAAGAAAATAATGAAGGTGGCGACCGCGAAAATAACCACTAAAGGATGAGCCAGTACAAAGGTGGTGGCCAATTGCTGGCCGATGGCTTCGGAAGCGCCGGAGCTTTGCAGCAAATTGCTCAAGGCGATACCGCCACCAAACAGCATCAATACGCCCCAGTCGGTATTGCGTGCCACTTCTTTCCAGCGGGCGACACCAAGTACCACCACGGCGACTGCGGCGGCCAATGCAATCACGGTATCGGGATTGGAAATGCCGAAAGCATCTTTAATTTGTGCGCTGAAAATCCAAGCAAAAGCGGCGGCGACAAAAATCAGCATGGCAATCACGCGATGCAGTGTCCACGGGATATGCTCGTCTTTCACTTCTACCCGTTGGCTGAAATCCGGACGCAGAATCACATACAGCGAAACCAGCATTAAGGGCAGAATCAACAGCATCATCGGCAAGCCCATTTTCATCCAGCCGACAAAATCCAAGTCCAACGCTTTGGCGGCAATGGCGTTAGGCGGCGAGCCGACAATGGTGCCCAAGCCGCCGATGCTGGCGCAGTAGGCGATACCGAGCAATACGAATACAAAGGTTTTGCGGTCTTTCTCTCTGTCGATGTGATCCATCATGCCCAGCGCCAACGGCAGCATCATGGCGGCGGTGGCGGTGTTGCTGATCCACATTGAAAGGAAGGCGGTGACGCCAAACAGCATGCCAATCGCCACTTTCATATTGCCGCGCGAAAGCGAAATCAGCCAAACCGCGATTTTGCGATCCAGTTTCTGCATGTGCAGGCCGGTCGCCAATGCAAAACCACCGAAGAAAATATAGATAATCGGATCGGAGAAACTGCTCATCGCTTTTTTGATGTCCATATCCGGAAAGCCGAGCAATACGGCCAGCAGAGGCACCATCAGCGCGGTGACTGTGATGTGTACTGCTTCGGTAAACCACATAATGGCGATAAAGATCAGTACCGCAATGCCTTTGTTGGCATTGGTTTCATAAGGGAGAACATAGTAAATGCCAAAGCTGATTACTGCGGCAATGATGGCGGTAATCAAACCCTTAAAGTCGGTGAGCGGTGGCTGAGAAGTCAGCAGCTCGACATTGTCGGGGCGGTTGTTGTTATCGGAAGTCATGATTCTATTCCTGTGTGGTTGTGGTTAGCGACGCAGCGCAGGATGCAGAGAATCTGCAGGTGCCGGATGAAGAGGCATAAATAGTATAAGTACAAGCCGGTGTATCTGTAAAGGATGGTAAGCGTATCTGTTAAGTTATTTATGTATTGCGAATAGGGTGGTTGAGGAGAGGGTGTGTTTAAAAAGCCGGCAGTTGATGCAAATCTTATTGCACAAGCTGCCGGCTTTTAGTGGTGTATGGATAATAAATCAGGCGCTTTCTGCCATACTCAATGCCTGCTGAATATCCACCGCCACAATGCGCGACACCCCTTTTTCCTGCATGGTCACGCCGATTAATTGCTCGGCCATTTCCATGGTCAAGCGGTTGTGCGAAATATAGAGGAACTGGGTGTTGGCCGACATTTCTTTTACCAGATTGCAGAAACGGCCGGTGTTGGCATCGTCCAGCGGCGCGTCCACCTCGTCGAGCAGGCAGAACGGTGCGGGGTTGAGGCTGAATAGGGCAAACACCAAGCTCATGGCGGTGAGGGCTTTTTCACCGCCGGAGAGCAGGTGGATGGTGCTGTTTTTCTTGCCGGGCGGGCGCGCCATAATGGAAACACCGGCGGTGAGCAAGTCGTCGCCGACCATTTGCAAAGTAGCTTCGCCGCCGCCGAACAGGGTGGGGAAGAAACGGTGTACGCTCTCATTCACCGCATCGAAGGTTTCTTTAAAGCGCGCTTTGGTTTCGTTATCGATTTGGGCGATGGCTTGTTCCAGCAAATCGATGGCCGATTGGATGTCGTCGTTTTGGCTGCGGTAATAAGTATCGCGTTCGCGCGCTTCGTTCAATTCCTGCAAAGCGGCGAGGTTGACCGCGCCCAGCGTTTCAATTTCACGCGCCAAGTTGCCTATGTATTCGCCTAGGGCTCGGGAGTCGGCGGAAGGCTCTGCCAGTTTGGCCAAAGCATCAATATCCGCCTCGCGTTCACTCAGGTTTTCATGGTAGCGCTTGGCGTTGATCAAGGCTTCTTGTTGTTGCAGTAGCGCGGTTTGGGTGGCGGCCTGCAACTGCGGCAGGGTGGCGGCCAGTTGCTGCTGAGATCGGAAGAGCGTCGTGTAGGGAAAGAGTGT
>CALFOA010000340.1 GCA_937919795.1 uncultured Neisseria sp. | reverse complement strand
GCCGTCTGAACAACCGCTTTGAGCAGGATAAGGTGCAGAAAGAATTGGATGTGCAGCGGGAAGTAACGCAGAATTTCAGTCGCAATGTGCAATCGGCCAAAGATACAATCAACAAAAAAATGGACAGCCTGAAACAACAGCGCGATAACGGACAACTCAGCGAAGCGGAATACCAACGCCAAGCAGGAAACTGGCAGAAACTCAGCACCGGCCTGAGCGCAGTAGCCGCAGGCTTGGCCGCCCCGACCGACAGCGCCCTCGGCATCGCTGCCGCCGCAGCCAACCCCACCGTTTCTTACCATATCGGCCAACATTTCAAACAAAACGCCGAGCTGAATAAAATCGACGGCGGCAACCGCCCTGAAGAAGGCAGCAAAGAACATCTGGCGCTGCATACGCTTAACGGCATCCTCACCGGCACAGCGGCGGGCAACAACGCACTTGCAGCAGGCTTGGCCGCCGGCGGCGCAGAAATGCTCGCCCCCACCCTGGCGCAAACACTGTATGGCAAAACTGCCCAAGAATTAAATGCCGATGAAAAAAACAACATCAGCACCCTCAGCGCCCTGTTTGGTGCAGCGGTGGGCGCGACTGCGGGAAATGTGGCAGATGTGGTTTCTGGCAGCCAAATGGCACAGAATGTGGTGGAGAATAATTTTTCATTAGGTGATTTAGGGCTATCTGAAACTGCTTTGCGTAACTTACAAATGCAGGCCAATCAGGAAATCAATCGCATTACTATCAATAAGTCCAGTAGCCAGACAGAGCAGTCACAATTATTTGCTTTATTGGAAGCCTATAAAGTAAATAGCGCAATAACCGCTGAAATAACGGCTGCACTTGGGTTAGGATTAAACATTAGTGCTACTCTCAACCAAGATAAAAGTATTACCTTAACTATCGCTGGTACTGCTGGTGCGGGGGTAGAAGGGTTCGTTGGAGTATCTACTTCTAATAAGCAACGAGAAGATGGATTTTTTGCAGAAATATGTAGCACCGTTACT
>CALFOA010000339.1 GCA_937919795.1 uncultured Neisseria sp. | reverse complement strand
CGCGTCGGCCCTAACGTTACCGGCCCGTTCGGTTTGATTCAGCCGTTTGCTGACGTATTGAAACTGCTGTTTAAAGAAGTGACCCGCCCGAGCGCGTCGAACAAAGCCTTGTTCTACATCGGCCCGATGTTGTCGCTGGCACCGGCTTTCGCTGCTTGGGCGGTGATTCCGTTCAATGAAGAATGGGTGCTTACCAATGTTGATGCCGGCCTGCTGTATATCCTGATGATTACCTCTTTGTCGGTATATGGCGTGATCATCGCCGGTTGGGCATCTAACTCAAAATACGCTTTCCTCGGCGCCATGCGTTCTTCCGCGCAAACCATTTCTTACGAAATTGCGATGGGTGCGGCGCTGGTGTGTGTGGTGATGGTGTCCGGCAGCATGAACTTCAATGAAATCGTGGCGGCGCAAGCCAAAGGTATTGCCGGCGGTTCGATTTTCTCTTGGAACTGGTTTGCCTTGTTTCCGGTGTTTATCGTTTACCTGATTTCTGCCGTCGCCGAAACCAACCGCGCTCCGTTTGACGTGGCCGAGGGCGAATCGGAAATCGTGGCCGGTTTCCATGTGGAATATTCAGGCTTCGCCTTCGCGCTGTTCTTCCTCGCCGAATACATCTTCATGATTTTGATCGGTGCGCTGACCGCGATTATGTTCCTCGGCGGCTGGCTGTCGCCGTTCCCGCAAAGCTGGGGCATTCTCGGCGCGCCGTCTGCCTTCTGGATGTTTGCCAAAATGGCCTTTATCCTCTACGGCTATTTGTGGATACGCGCCACCTTCCCGCGCTACCGCTACGACCAAATCATGCGCCTGGGCTGGAAAGTATTGATTCCGGTAACTTTTGTGGCCATCGTGTTCTATGGTTTGTGGATGATTTCGCCCTTGTCTTTGTGGAAATAAGGGAGAGAGTGAATTATGGCTAATATAGTAAAAACCTTCCTGCTGGGCGAATTGGTAAAAGGTATGGGCGTTACGCTCAAAAACTTCTTCGCCCGCAAAGAAACGATTATGTTTCCCGAAGAGAAAACGCCGCAATCGGTGCGTTTCCGCGGCCTGCACGCGCAGCGTCGTTATCCGAACGGCGAAGAGCGCTGCATTGCCTGCAAACTGTGTGAAGCGGTTTGTCCGGCGATGGCGATCAACATCGAATCGGAGCAGCGTGAAGACGGCACCCGCCGCACCACCCGCTACGATATCGACTTAACCAAGTGCATTTTCTGCGGTTTCTGCGAAGAAGCCTGCCCCACCGATGCGATTGTGGAAACCCATATTCTGGAATACCACGGCGAGAAGCGCGGTGATCTGCACTATACCAAGCCGATGCTGTTGGCCATCGGCGACAAATACGAAGCCGAAATTGCCAAGCGCAAAGCGGCTGATGCGCCGTACCGTTAAAGGAGCAGAAACATGACTTTTTCTTTAATTCTGTTCTATATCTTGGCGGCGCTGATTCTGTTTGGCGCAGTCAAAACCGTTACCTCTAAAAACCCGGTGCACGCCGCTCTGTATTTGGTGCTCACTTTCTGTATGAGCGCCATGATGTGGATGCTGATGCAGGCCGAGTTCCTCGGCATCACGCTGGTGGTGGTGTATGTGGGCGCGGTGATGGTGTTGTTCCTGTTTGTGGTGATGATGCTGAACATCGACATCGAAGAGATGCGTGCGGGCTTCTGGCGTAATGCGCCGGTAGCATTTACCGTGGGCGTGTTGATGGCGGTGGCGCTGATTCTGATTCTGGTGGCGCCCGATACCAATCTGGCGGCCTTCGGCGCGATGAAAGACATTCCTGCCGATTACAGCAACGTGCGCGATTTGGGCGGCCAGTTGTACACCACTTACCTGTTGCCGTTTGAATTGGCCGGTGTGCTGCTGGTGCTGGGTATGGTAGCGGCGATTGCGCTGGTACACCGCAAAACCCTTAATCCGAAATTCATCAACCCCGGCGACCAGGTTAAAGTGGATGCCAAACAAGGCCGTATGCGCATGGTGAAAATGGAAGCCGTGGTGCAGCAGCCGTCTGAAACAGCAGAAGCTAATGACGCCGCAGAAGCCGAAAAAGGGGAGGGCAAAGCATGATTACGATTACGCATTATCTGGTGCTGGCCGCCTTGCTGTTCGGCATTAGCGCGATGGGCATTTTCATGAACCGCAAAAACGTGCTGGTTTTGCTGATGTCGATTGAATTGATGTTGCTGGCCGTGAATTTCAACTTTATCGCCTTCTCGCAGTATCTGGGCGACACGGCCGGGCAGATTTTCGTGTTTTTCGTATTGACCGTTGCCGCCGCAGAGTCGGCCATCGGCTTGGCGATTATGGTGTTGGTGTTCCGTAACCGCAATACGATTAACGTAGCCGATTTGAACAAACTGAAAGGTTAAGCGGAGAAATCATGAGTGATATGAGTTTATATCTGGCGATTGCGCTGATCCCGCTGGCAGGTTCGCTGCTGGCCGGTTTGTTCGGCAATCAAATCGGCCGTGCCGGTGCGCATACCGTTACCATACTGGGCGTTGCGATTTCCGCCGTATTGTCTGGCTTTGTGTTGTGGGGCTTTATCGACGGCAGCCGCGCCAAATTTGATGAAAACGTGTACACCTGGCTTACCATGGGCGGCATCGATTTCTCGGTCGGCTTTTTGGTAGACAGCCTCACCGCCATGATGATGGTGGTGGTGACCAGCGTATCTTTGATGGTGCACATCTACACCATCGGCTATATGCACGATGAAAAAGTAGGCTACCAACGCTTCTTCAGCTACATCTCGTTGTTTACTTTCTCAATGCTGATGCTGGTGATGAGCAACAACTTCATCCAACTGTTTTTCGGTTGGGAAGCGGTGGGCTTAGTGTCTTACCTGTTGATCGGTTTCTATTTCAAACGCGAAAGCGCGATTTTCGCCAACCTGAAAGCCTTTTTGGTGAACCGCGTCGGCGACTTCGGCTTTATCTTGGGCATCGGTTTGATTTTGGCCTATTTCGGCGGCAGTTTGCGTTACGCCGATGTGTTCGCCTATCTGCCGAACGTACAAAACGCCACCATCAGCCTGTTCCCCGGTGTGGAATGGTCGTTGATGACGGTTACCTGCCTGCTGCTGTTTGTCGGCGCGATGGGTAAATCGGCTCAGTTCCCGCTGCACGTGTGGCTGCCTGATTCGATGGAAGGCCCGACCCCGATTTCCGCCTTGATTCACGCCGCCACCATGGTAACCGCCGGTTTGTTTATGGTGTCGCGTATGTCGCCGATTTACGAACTTTCTACCACTGCACTGAGCGTGATTATGGTGATTGGTGCGATTACCGCGCTGTTTATGGGTTTCTTGGGCACCATTCAAAACGACATCAAACGCGTGGTGGCTTATTCAACCTTGTCGCAACTCGGTTACATGACCGTGGCGCTGGGTGTATCGGCTTACTCGATTGCGATGTTCCATGTGATGACCCACGCTTTCTTCAAAGCCTTGCTGTTCTTGGCCGCCGGTAGCGCGATTATCGGTATGCACCACGATCAAGACATGCGTCACATGGGTAATCTGAAAAAATACATGCCGATTACTTGGCTGACCATGTTGCTGGGTAACTTGGCGCTGATTGGTACGCCGTTCTTCTCAGGTTTCTATTCCAAAGATTCGATTATCGAAGCAGTGCATTTCAGCAACCTGCCCGGCAGCGGCTTTGCCTACTTTGCCGTGTTGGCCAGCGTATTCGTGACCGCGTTCTATGCCTTCCGCCAATACTTTATGGTGTTCCACGGCAAAGAAAAGTGGCGCGAACTGCCTGAGCATCATGATGATCATCACGGTGATGAACATCATCACGGTTTGGGTAAAAACGATAATCCGCACGAAAGCCCGTGGGTGGTAACTTTGCCGCTGATTCTGCTGGCGATTCCTTCGGTGATTATCGGTTATATTGCGATTGAGCCGCTGTTGTATGGCGACTTCTTCAAAGATGCGATTTACATCAACCATGAAGCCCATCCGGTGATGGAAATGATGAAAGAAGAATTCCACGGCCCGTTGGCGATGATTTCGCACAGCTTGTTTACGCCGGTGCTGTATTTAGCGATTGGCGGCGTGGTGACTGCGTGGGTGCTGTATGTAAAAGCCCCGCATCTGCCGGCCAAAATCGCCGCCGCCTTCAAGCCGGTTTATACCTTGCTCGACAACAAATACTTTTTGGACGTGATTTACTTCAACGTATTTGCCAAAGGCAGCCGTGCGCTGGGTAACTTCTTCTGGAAAGTGGGCGATACCGCCATTATCGATAACGGTATCGTGAACGGCTCGGCCAAATTGGTGGGTGCGATTGCGGCGCAAGTGCGCAAACTTCAGACAGGCTTCATCTACACCTATGCCGCCTTTATGGTATTCGGTGTGTTGGCGCTGATTGTGACCTTCTTCTGGGGTCTGTTTGTGAAGTAATGGTAGGAATTCAATTTTAGAATGACAGGTTATGAATATGTTTGATAACTTACTCAGCTTGGCAATTTGGGTGCCGATAATTGCCGGTGTGCTGGTCTTGGCGACAGGCTCGGATCAGCGTGCAGGCTTGGCGCGTATCCTCGCGTTTATCGGTTCGCTGGCCGGTTTCTTGGTAACGCTGCCGCTGTTTACCCGATTTGACCGCTTGAGCGGCGGTTACCAGTTTACCGAGTTTCATAGTTGGATTCCCGTGTTGAACATCAACTATGCATTGGGTGTGGACGGTATTTCTGTGCTGTTTATCATCCTGAATGCGTTTATCACGCTGATGGTGGTGCTGGCCGGTTGGGAAGTGATTCAGAAACGCCCTGCGCAATACATGGCAGCTTTCCTGATTATGTCCGGCCTGATTAACGGTGCGTTTGCCGCGCAGGATGCGATTCTGTTTTACGTATTCTTCGAGGGCATGCTGATTCCGCTGTACCTGATTATCGGTATGTGGGGCGGCCCGCGCCGTGTATATGCTTCGGTAAAACTGTTTCTTTATACCTTGCTCGGCTCGCTGTTGATGCTGGTGGGTTTGGTTTATCTGTCTTACCAATCCGGCGGCAGCTTCTCGATTGTGGACTTCCAAAATCTGAAACAGATCCCGCTGGGCGTGCAGCAGTTGTTGTTTATCGCATTCTTCCTTTCTTTTGCGGTGAAAGTGCCGATGTGGCCGGTACACACTTGGTTGCCGGATGCCCACGTGGAAGCGCCGACCGGTGGTTCTATGGTGTTGGCGGCGATTACCCTGAAAGTGGGTGCTTACGGCTTCCTGCGCTTTATCCTGCCGATTCTGCCTGATGCTTCGCGCTATTTTGCGCCGGCAATTATCGTATTGAGCCTGATTGCGGTGATTTATATCGGCATGGTGGCTTTGGTACAAACCGATATGAAAAAATTGGTGGCGTACTCTTCGATCAGCCACATGGGTTTCGTGACTTTAGGCTTGTTCCTGTTTGCCGGTGCCACCGGTATGGAATTGAATCCTTGGGCGCTCAAAGGTGCGATCCTCCAGATGATTTCCCACGGTTTCGTATCTGCCGCAATGTTTATGTGTATCGGCGTGATGTATGACCGCCTACACAGCCGCAATATCGCCGACTACGGCGGTGTGGTGAACGTGATGCCGAAATTTGCCGCCTTTATGATGCTGTTCGGTATGGCTAATGCCGGCTTACCCGCTACTTCCGGTTTTGTCGGTGAGTTTATGGTGATTATGGGTGCGGTGGAAGTGAACTTCTGGGTCGGTGCACTGGCGGCGATTACCTTGATTTACGGCGCTTCTTACACCTTGTGGATGTATAAGCGTGTGATTTTCGGTGAAATCACCAATCCCGAAGTAAAAGAGATGAAAGACATCAATGCCCGTGAGTTTGCCGTGTTAGCGATTTTGGCGGTAGCCGTGTTGGGCATGGGTTTGTGGCCACAACCGTTTATCGAAGTGATTCATCAGGCGGCCAACGATTTAATCAGCCATGTGGCGCAAAGCAAAATTTGAGGTGTGTGAATGAACTGGACAGATTTGAACTTAATCCCTGCCATGCCTGAAATTGTGTTGCTTTCGGCATTGGGTATCGTGTTGTTGGTGGATTTGTGGCTGAAAGACAGCCAACGCTACATCACTCACTATTTAAGCCTGCTGGCCTTGGTGGCGGTTGCCGCTACTCAGTGGACGGTATGGCAGACGGAAAGTGTCACCACCTTCGGTGAAATGTATATTGCCGACGGCATGTCGCAATTGTCGAAAATGGTGATGTATGCAAGCTTGTTTGCCTTGTTTGTATACAGTAAGCCGTATAACCAAGCACGCGAGATCTTTAAAGGGGAGTATTACACTTTATCGCTGTTCGCGCTGCTGGGCATGAGCGTGATGGCCAGCTCCGGTCACTTCTTGGTCGCTTATGTCGGCTTGGAATTACTGTCTTTATCGCTGTATGCCATGATTGCACTGCGTCGCGATTCTGCCCGCGCTGCCGAAGCTGCACTGAAATATTTTGTACTCGGCGCCTTGGCTTCCGGTTTGTTGTTGTACGGTATTTCTATGGTCTACGGCGCCACCGGCTCGCTGGATTTTGCGACCGTATTGGCCAATGCGTACAACGGTGATGCCAATCCTTGGTTGTTGAAACTGGGTGTGGTGTTTATCGTGGTGGCGATCGCCTTTAAATTTGGTGCCGTGCCTTTTCATATGTGGGTACCGGATGTTTACGAAGGTGCGCCGACTTCTGCCGCCGCTTTGGTGGGTACGCTGCCGAAAATCGCTGCTGTGGTGTTTGCCTTCCGCATTTTGGTGATGGCTTTGGGTAATCAGGCCGGTGTGGGTACGCAAAGCGGCTGGATGCAAATGCTGGCGATTTTGGCGGTGGCATCCCTGTTGATTGGTAACCTTGCTGCCATTATGCAGACTAATATCAAGCGTATGCTGGCGTATTCCACTATTTCGCACATGGGTTTTATTTTGCTGGCCTTTATGGCAGGCACTATCGGCTTCAGCGCAGCTCTTTACTATGCAGTGGCCTATATCGTGATGGGCTTGGTGGGCTTTGGCCTGTTGATGATGCTGTCTGACGAGAATCATGAATGCGAAGAAATCAGCGATTTGGCCGGTTTGAACCAGCGCAATGCTTGGTATGCTTTCCTGATGTTGCTGACCATGTTTTCGATGGCCGGTATTCCGCCGCTGATGGGTTTCTTTGCCAAACTGTATGTGATCCAGGCCTTGTTGGGCGGCGGTCACCTCGTATTGGCGATCTTTGCGGTGGTGATGTCGCTGATCGGTGCTTTCTACTACTTGCGTGTGGTGAAAGTGATGTATTTCGATACCGCACAAAACACTGCCCCTATCGGCGGTTGCCCGGGAGCCAAAACCTTGTTGTCGGTGAACGCACTGCTGTTGCTGCTGTGGGGCGTGATGCCGAAAACCGTATTAGACTGGTGCGTACAGGCGCTGCAAAATACTTTTTAATGCCTGTCTGAAAGCAAGCTGCAATCCTTTTGGGGGGTTGCCGTTTTCTTTATATATAGCGACAATGCAGTTTTGCCTGAAAGAATACCTTTCAGGCCGGCAACTTGATGAATCAGGCAGCGTATGCCTGTCTGAAAAAAGAAACCGTTGCAGATCGTTTATTTCGATAGACACTCGGTTTCGGAATGGATGGAAATGACCGCTTCAACTTATATTTTACTGATTTTGGCTGTGATTTTGGCCAACATTCCTTTTCTGATTCCGCGCTGGTTTGGTGTGTTGGCGTTGAAGAAAAAACACTTCGGCCAT
>CALFOA010000338.1 GCA_937919795.1 uncultured Neisseria sp. | reverse complement strand
GACTGATCATAATCGCACCGCCAAAGCGCTGCCAGAAGTGGTAACGGACATGGGCACCGTGACCGGACTCGCCCAAAGCACCGCTGCCGGGGCTGCGAAGCGATACCTTAACACCAGAAGGCGTTTCCAACTCGTTCCACAATACAAACACCCGTGCTTGACCTTGTAAGAGTGCGGAAGTTTGTTCCCCCACCACTTTACTGCCGCGTTCGACCAGCAACACCTTGCCATTGGCCGAATACACGTCTTTCACTACCACGCAACGGGTAAAGCCTGGCTGGGTGGTAACGATGCGCGTTTCAAGGCCGCAACGAATATTGGTACCTTTGGCCAATAAGTAGCTTAAATCTCCCCGCTGTTCCGCGTTAGCGGCTACTGTGGAAGAAGGCGTTAACTTGGCCGCAAATGAAGATCCGCTATCCGAGGATTTATCGGAACCAGAACCACCTAATAGGCTATTTGAACTATCACTGCCGACATTCCCACCACCAGAACCGGGTTGAGACAAAGATACTTCGCCGGAAGAATCAGGGTCAACAAACATACCTTGTTCTAACCGTCGATCCTGTGCTAATTCAGCAGGACTCTTGGTTATTTCGACGGGCTGAGAAACATCTTCCGTGGTTATGGAACTAGCAGGCATAGTCGTTACGGAAGCGGCTGAGGCGGCAGATGCCTCTGTAGAAGAAGCAGCTGATGCGGCCAAAGCTGCCGCTTCTTCACGCTCCGCAGCTAGGATTTTCTCCTTATCTTGATTGAAGTCTTTGGGGCGGGTGTTGGCAGCAATATCCGCAGCCTGCTGGGTCTGCTGGGTATCCGCTCCCGGTTCCGGGTCACCGCTAGTGAATGCAATTAATCCAGCCACTGCCGCACCGGCGGCAACAATAGCAACTCCTAGGAATGCGACTTTCCGCATATTTTTGTTTGTGCCAGCAGACAAATCTTGCGGGATACCCGGTTCTACCCGTTCGTTTTGGACGATTTCAGACAAGTCACGTTGATCCGCCTCTCGGTCTTCGGTTTGCTCTGTTTCGTTCGCCGCGTCGTCGTGCTCGATGCCGTTGACTTGCTCTTCGGTTTCGCCATAGGCATACTGCTCGCTAAACACCGCATCGTCGTGGTTTTCCGGGTCGGGTGCGCTGTTTTGCTTTTTCTTCTTCAGCGGATTGATTTTTTCAAGAAAACTCATTTTATTCCTTTCCTTATCGGGTCACCCGCACACTGTCATTACTGTCGGTGCCGGTCCGATTAAACGAACCTTTATCATTAAAGCCGCGATTCTCAATGGCCAACACCGACTTACCCAACCGCAGCACGAACTTCTTGGCGGTCTCATGAATCACGATGACATCGTTTTCCATGTGGGTATTCAGCAGCGCTTCAGAGCCGTCTTCCATTACCTTGTATACCATCGGTAACTCTTTACCGTTATCGAAGCTCAGATAAGTAAAGCGACCGTTGTCGTAGGCCGCTGTCGGGGTGAGGGCTTTATCACCGAATGCCCAATAGTTTTGATTGTGAACCGCCTTTTTCAGCGAACCGGCGCGATACAGTTTATCCAGCGCTTTTGCCTGTTTTTCAGCCATCGCTCGATTTTGAGCGTCTTTCGAGTCGGGATAAATGAACCGCAAAATGTAGGTTGGACGCTGGTTTTTCACCGGCTTGAGGGATAATGAAAAGGCGTATGACCGCTTGTTGGTCTGAATCAGCAGATTGGTGTCCGGCAGTTTGGCCGTCGGTTTAAACACGATATTGTTGCCTTTGATGCCCAAATTCCATGCCTGTTTGTCGCCCAAACCCAAGAATGAAGAGTCACCAACCAAGCGTTCGTCAGGTTCCAATTGAATCCAAGAGGCATTGCCGATCTTGCCCCGAATGTGAATGACTTCATTCGGGCTATAAACCGCCTGTTGGATAAGACAGTCACGGGAGGCACACTTCGGAACGGTGATTGCTTGTGCGGTCAGCGGCAGAGCCGATAGGCACAACAGGGTCAAAAGATTGTTTTTCAGTTTCATGCACTTTCCTTATGGTGTATTTTCCGGATCAACCCGATAACTGGTCACCTGAAAGCCCAGCGGATTAACCGCCCGGTCTTTTTCGCTAAACGGCTTATCGGTATATTCGAAACCGATGGTGGCAATCATTTTTTGTGGCGGAATAACTTTATCCAAGTCGCCGGTCACCGGAATCATTTGTTTTTCAAAACGGATTTGAGCGGTTTTGCCGATAAAGGTGATGGCATTGATTTTGGCCACCACTTTGTATTCTCCGCGTAACTTGAGATGCGGGGCATTGGGGTTATTGTGGTAGATTTTTGAGAACTCACCCTGTACCGTAGGTGCACTCAGCAACATGGTGGCATCGTAGCTGTCCTGAATGGTCTGCCAGTCATAACCCTCTCGATAACGGATGTACTGTCCGAGGAAAAACTTATCGAGTACTTCGCCATAGCTTTCCTCTTTCTTCTTAACCGTGGTCACAATATCGGTCATACCGGTGTTGTTATCGACACGGATAACAAACGGCTTCACCTCTTTCAGTGGGGTCAGCCCGGCGATGGCACCGGCCATCAAACCGACCAACAGCAAACAGAAGCCTGAAATACGCCAGGCGATTTTGCTGTTGCGGCGCACCATATCGATTTCGGATTTTTCAAAAGCCTTGGCTCCTTCAATGAAGGCCAAGGCTTTTTTGTGGTGGTCGGGCTTGCCGCCCTTTTTAGGTTGGGTTGGTTGAGCTGCCATTAAGCACCTCCGTTCACGCTGCTGTTAATGGGAAAAGGTACACCGTGCGGCTTAGGCGGGTTTTTACCGGCACAGGCGCACAACATCACGGCGGCGACCGTGGCAATGATCCAGTTTTTCATGACGCAGATCCTTTCGTTCGGAAATAAAAAAGCACCGGCAATCGGTGCTTTTGTTGTTTGAGGTAGATTTAATATTCGGCAACTGAAAATTTTATTTTTTGAATATTCATGTGATGTCCGTCTTGAAGAGCTAAGGGGGAGACGGCATCCACACGGGTTTTTTCGCCGGGTGGTAAGTGCACTTCTCCAATGGCATAGTTCACAAAGTTATTCTGTTGATCGTAAACCGGTACGGTAATCGAGATATTCAGCAACTTTTTGCTCTTACTCAATGCCTGACCTTCAAAACGAACATGCGAAACATCACCCGTAATTTTTTCGGGACGCAATTTCAGGTTGCGTATTTCATACTGGGCGGTGACTTTATCGGGTACGGTATAAGATTGCCCTGAAGCGCCAGAAAGGCCGGAGCCAGACAGAGCAGAATTGGCTTTACTAAGCGCACCATTCAATTCATCCAAACCGGCATTTATCTGGGCGCAGCCGCTTAACGCCGCAGCAGCGATTAGCGCGGGGATTGCAAAGGGAAAACGGATTTTCATAAAAAACTCCTTCAAATAAAAAAGCCCGTACTCAATTAGTACGGGTTTTATGATATGTGGATAATTACTAAAGCTCAACGGTTGCTGTGATCTTCTTTAACTACAACGGTAATCGGACCACCGATTAACCAACCTAAGAAACATAACAGTCCAAACGAAATGCACAGGGTTGAAAAAATCATAATTTTTACAAACCATTCATTATGAGTGCCG
>CALFOA010000337.1 GCA_937919795.1 uncultured Neisseria sp. | reverse complement strand
GTGGGCACGCCGGGGGTGCCGAAGTTGTTTGAAGACATGCACAAGCGCTACGGCAAGCTGGCGTGGAAAGGCTTGTTTACCCGCGCCGAGCAGTTGGCGAACGATGGTTTTGCCGTTTCGCCGCGCATGGCCGCATCAATAAAAGAAAATCAGGAGTCGCTCAAGCGCTATCCCGAAACGGCGGCTTATTTCTTGCCGGGCGGCCAACCGTTGGCGGCAGGCGCGCAGTTGAAAAATCCGGCTTATGCCGCTTCGGTGAAGCTATTGGCCGAACAAGGCAGCCGCGCGTTTTACCGTGGCGAGCCGATGCGCAATATCGTGAAAGCGGTGAACGGCGCTCAGGATAATCCGGGCAAACTGGCTGCCGCCGATTTCGCCGGTTACCGTGTGATTGAGCGCGATCCGTTGTGCAGCGCTTATCGTGAATATGAAGTGTGCGGCATGGGCGGCTCCAGCTCAGGCGGCATTGCGGTCGGCCAGATTGTCGGCATCCTCAATCAATTTGCCCCCGAACAATTGAAAGCCGACCAAGTGCAAACGCTGCGCCTGCTGGGCGACGCTTCGCGGCTGGCGTTTGCCGACCGCGACCGCTATGCCGCCGACCCTGATTTTGTGAAGGTACCAGCCAAGGCCTTGCTGTCGAATGCCTATCTGAAACAGCGTGCCGACTTGTTGAAACAAGGCAGCCAAGCCCTGCCGCAGGTATCGGCGGGCGAAGTGGCTGGCATCAAAACCGCTTCGGCGGCGGCGATTGAGTTGCCCTCTACCAGCCACATCGTGGTGGTGGATGCGGCGGGCAATGTGCTGTCGATGACCACTTCGATTGAAAACGCGTTCGGCTCAACGCTGATGGCCAACGGCTATCTGCTCAACAACGAATTAACTGATTTTTCGTTTGAACCGCAGAAAAACGGTGTGGCAGTGGCCAACCGGGTCGAAGGCGGCAAACGGCCGCGCTCTTCGATGGCACCGACCATCGTGCTGAAAGACGGCAAGCCTTATCTGGCGGTCGGCTCGCCCGGCGGCAGCCGCATCATCGGCTATGTGGCCAAAACGCTGGTGGCGCACATCGATTGGGGCATGGATATCCAGCAGGCGATTAGTTATCCCAATTTAATCAACCGCTTCGGCACTTACGAGTTGGAACAAAACACCCCGGCCGCTGCTTTTGCCGGCGATTTGGCGGGCATCGGCTATAAAACCGAAGTGCGCGATTTGAACTCCGGCGTGCAAGGCATCGTGATTACTGCCGACGGCCTGCAAGGCGGTGCCGACCCGCGGCGCGAGGGTAAGGTGATGGGGGAATAAAACGGCGTGCAAAATGCCTGTCTGAAAAAAACCTTAACTTGATATGAAACCAATCGACGGCTGAATAGTCCAAATAAACTATTGCTTTTTTGAAAGCAAAACGGTTTCAGACAGGCATTTGCTATAATAAACAGGCAGAAAACTGCCTGTTTTTGTTTGTTCAGAACACTATTAATGTTTTTGTCATGTAATAAAACAACCAACACGGCCTCATTTTGTCCGTTTATCTTTTTTATGGGAAAACCGCAATGCTATCGGGTAGAATCCCCGGTCTGATTTTTTTCCTATCCCATTTATCTATTTTATTTTGAAGAGATTTTTCCCATGAGTGAAATTTTAAAGGCGGTGCTGCTCGGCATCGTGGAAGGCATTACCGAGTGGCTGCCCGTCAGTTCGACCGGCCACTTGATTCTGCTGAACGAATTTATGCCGCTGAATATGTCGCAAGCATTTATCAACATGTTCTTGGTGGTGATTCAGTTGGGCGCCATTATGGCGGTAGTCGTACTGTATTTTAAGCGACTTTGGCCGTTTGGCGCAGGCATGAGCATGTTGCCGGAAAAGAAAGTGCTGTGGTACAAAATTCTCGCCGCTTGTATGCCGGCGGCAGTTATCGGTTTATTGTTTGACGACTACATCGAAGAGCTGTTCTTCAATCCGTGGACGGTGGCGATTATGCTGATTTTGTTCGGTATCGGCTTTATCGTTATCGAAAACCACAACAAAAAGGTTACCCCGCGGGTAAACTCTCTGGAAGAGCTCACTTATAAAGATGCGCTGTGGATTGGTATGTTTCAGGTGATTGCCGCCGTGTTCCCCGGCACCAGCCGCTCGGGTTCGACTATTTTGGGCGGTATGGTGATGGGCTTGCGCCGCGAAGTGGCCGCCGAATTTACCTTCTTCTTAGCGGTTCCGGTTATGTTCGGTGCCAGCGCGCTGAAAATCGCCAAATACGGCTTGAACTTTACCGGCCACGAATTAGCGGTAATGGGCGCTGGCTTGTTGTCTAGCTTTTTGGTGAGCATTTTCGCCATCAAATTCCTGATGACCTACATTAAAAAGCACGATTTCAAAGTGTTCGGTTGGTACCGCATTGTGTTGGGCATCGTGATTATTCTGTATTTCACCATGTGGAAACAAGTGTAAGACAAGCAAAGCATATAATTAAATTGTCTTTATAAACAACTAAGCGTTATTTTTCTTTTTCAGACAGGCATATTAAAGTATGCCTGTCTGAATTTTTTTATTGCCTGATGAAGGAACACCGAATGAAAACCGTCACCACTTATGCCGCTCTGTTTGCACTGGCCGCACTCACCGCCTGCTCCCCCAAAGCCGAGCAAACCGCCGCCGGCGCTTCCGGTGCAACCCCTGCCGAAGGCGGCAGCGGCGCCAAATTGCTCAACGTCTCTTACGATGTGGCGCGCGACTACTATAAAGACTTCAACCCGATGTTTGTGGAAGAGTATAAGAAAACCCACGGCGGCGGCGATGTGGCCATTCAGCAGTCGCACGGCGGTTCCAGCAAACAAGCGCTGGCAGTGGCCAATGGCTTAGCAGCCGATGTGGTGACCATGAACCAAGGTTCCGACATCGAATTGCTGGTGAAAAAAGGTTTGGTGAAAGCCGGTTGGGAACAAGCCTTGCCGGATAACGCCGTGCCGTTTACCAGCACCACCGTATTTTTGGTGCGCAAAGGCAACCCGAAAAACATCCAAGACTGGGGCGACTTGGCGCAAGACAACCTGAAAGTGGTGATTTCCAACCCGAAAACCACCGGCAACGGTCGCTATTCCTTCCTCGGCGCTTACGGCTACGCGCTCAAAGCCAATAACGGCGACGACGCCAAAGCGCG
>CALFOA010000336.1 GCA_937919795.1 uncultured Neisseria sp. | reverse complement strand
CGATGCCGTCCACTCTGCGGATGCAATCTTGAAATAGTTGTCTAAAATTACCGCTCAAATCCATCAATCATTCCCAAGGCAACCAACGCATTGAGTATCCCATCGTCCTCAATATCGCTGGTGACGTATTGGGCAACTCGTTTCAGTTCGGGAATGGCATTGCCCATCGCTACGCCCAGCCCCACATGCGCAATCATCTCGCGATCATTGATGCCGTCGCCAAACGCCATCACATTGGCAGCGGTGTAGCCCAAATGCCGCGCAATGGTATCGATACCGCGCGCTTTCGAGCCGGCATCTTCGAGCACATCCACCGAGTATTCATGCCAGCGCAGAACTTTCAGATCCTCTCCCAAAACCCCAGACGCTTGAATCTGTGCGTCCTGACTGGCGTCGTAAAACGCCAGCATCTGATACACCGATTCACCTGCTGCGGGCAGGCCCAGAGTGTAAGCGATGCCTAAATTGCCCATTGCCGCTTTCAAGGCATCGGTTTCGTGCGATACATAAATTTTGCTGTCGGAAACACAGGCGTAAGCAATATCCAGCGTGGTCATTTGGCGGCCGGTTTCCGCCACTTCTTCGCTGCCCAACGGAAACGTGGCCAACGGCTCGCCGCGGTAGCGGACAAACTGGCCGTTAATCGACACCAGCATTTCCATCCCAGCATCGGCCATCAATTGTTTAATCACTTCCGGCAACACCGAGGGGCTGCGGCCGGTGGCAATTGCGGTGATGATGCCTTGTTGTTTGAGCGCCTGCAAAGCGGCGCGGGTGCTGTCGGCAATGCGGCGTTCGTCTTTGATATACAGTGTGTCGTCGATATCGAAAAAAATGATTTTGGGCTGGGGGTTTTGCATGTATGGTCTCTGGTAAGTATTTGTTCTATTTAAGAGGAATAAATCAAACGCACTATAACATATTCAGCTAAAGGCTTTAAGGGGTGGCCAATCGATGAAAATGCCTGTCTGAAAAAACTTTTCAGACAGGCATTATTGCTCAACACACTTTTACTTCAGCATATTCCGAATCACACCCATCACACTGCGCGAAATAGCGTTGGTGACTTGGCGGTTAACCTGTTTGCCGACGCTGTCGGCCAAATCGTAGGCAATGCCTTGATTGGATTTTTTGCGGCTGCCAAACAATCCGCCGAGCAGGCCGTCTACCATGCCCGGTTTTTCGGCTTCTGTGGCTTGCTGGGCCGCGGCGGCTTTTTCGGTTTTAGCGGCTTCCGCTGTTTGTGCGGCCTGTTCAGCAGCGGCGGCGTTTTGTGCACCCAACTCTTGCAAGGCTTCGTAAGCGGAATGGTTATCGACCATATCTTTGTAAGTCGGATACAGGGAATCGCCTTGGAAACGGCTGTCGCGCTCCGCTTCGGTTAACGGGGTGAGGCTGGACTGCGGCGGCAGCACAAATGCGCGTTCCACCACACCCGGCATACCTTTGTCATCAAGGAAAGACACCAGCGCTTCGCCCACGCCCAATTCCATAATTACTTCGGCCACGTTCAAATCGGGGTTGCTGCGAAAGGTTTCCGCCGCCGCTTTCACCGCTTTCTGATCGCGCGGGGTAAAGGCGCGCAGCGCGTGCTGGATGCGGTTACCGAGTTGGCCAAGAATGGTATCGGGCAAATCGAGCGGATTTTGGGTAACAAAATACACGCCCACGCCTTTGGAACGGATCAGGCGCACCACTTGCTCGACCTGTTTCACCAAAGCGGCCGGGGCGTTGTCGAACAGCAAATGTGCTTCGTCGAAGAACATCACGAATTTCGGCTGCGCCAAATCGCCGACTTCGGGCAGCATTTCAAACAGTTCGGCCAAAAACCACAGCAAAAACGCGCTGTACAGCATCGGCGACAGCATCAGTTTTTCCGAGTTCAAAATATTGATCACGCCCTTGCCGCCTTCGCTCTGCATCCAGTCTTGCAGATTCAACTCCGGCTCGCCGAAGAATTTATCGGCGCCTTGGCTTTCCAGCGACAGCAACTGGCGTTGAATCGCGCCCACGCTGGCGGCGGAAACATTGCCGTATTGGGTTTGGTATTCCTTGGCGTTGTCGGAAACGTGTTGCAGCATACTGCGCAAGTCTTTCAAATCCAGCAGGTGCCAGCCTTTATCGTCGGCCACGCGGAACACCAGATTGAGCAAGCCTTCCTGGGTGTCGTTCAGGTTCATCAGGCGCGATAACAACATCGGCCCCATTTGCGAAATCGTTACCCGAACCGGAATACCGGTTTCACCATAAACATCCCAAAAACGCACCGGAAAGCCGTTCAGGTAATCGGCGCCCAAACCGTATTCGGCCATGCGTTCACCGATTTTACCTTGGCCGTCGCCGGCATTGCTCAAGCCGGATAAATCGCCTTTTACGTCGACCAAAAATACCGGCACGCCCAAGGCGCTGAACGATTCGGCCATTTTGCGCAACGAAACGGTTTTACCGGTACCGGTAGCGCCGGCAATCAGGCCGTGGCGATTGGCCATTTTGCCGATTAATTCCAAGGGCTGCTTATCGGCAGCGCGCATAGCGATGGTTAGCGGGGTAGTCATATGGAAAATCCTTTGTTTCTCTAAAATGATGACGGGGGTATTGTAACTGAATCGTTTTTTTACTGATAGGTTTTCGTTTTGAGTGGTTTCAGACAGGCATTCGTTTGTTACGGAAGGTTGCTGAATACTCAAAACCACACCCTAGCCATCTTAAAGGAAGAGGTTCAGTCAAACAACGCTGGGAGCGCGGGCGGCTCGCCCGCAAGCAAGCGGTACGCTTGCATCAAACGGCTGTAATTAAGGCAATAGTTCATTTTCAGATCGGAAGAGCACACGTCTGAACTCCAGTCACACTTGA
>CALFOA010000335.1 GCA_937919795.1 uncultured Neisseria sp. | reverse complement strand
CTTCGGGCAGCAACTCTTGCAGGCGTTCGTGCATATTGGCGATGGTGTCGACTTCGTTGTGCAGGAAAAACACTTGGCCGCCGCGTTTCAACTCGCGCAATACGGCTTCGCGCACGCTGCCTTCGCTAAACGGTTTCACGAAGGTTTTTACGGCCAGGCGGCGGCTGGGGGCGGTGGTAATCAGCGAGAAATCGCGCAGGCCTTCCAGCGCCATGCTGAGGGTGCGCGGAATCGGGGTGGCGGTGAGGGTGAGGATGTCGACGTTGGCGCGCAGGCGTTTGAGCTGCTCTTTCTGGCGCACGCCGAAGCGGTGTTCTTCGTCGATGATGACGAGTCCTAAGTTTTTGAATTGAATATCGTCCTGCACCAGTTTGTGCGTGCCGATCACGATATCCACCGTGCCTTCGGCCATGCCTTTGAGGGTGGCGGTGGTGGTTTTGCCGCTGTTGAAGCGCGACAGGCTGGCGACTTTCACCGGAAAATCGGCAAAGCGGTCGGCAAAATTCTGCGCGTGTTGTTCGACTAACAGCGTGGTGGGGGCAAGCACGGCCACTTGTTTGCCGCCCATCACGGCGACAAAAGCGGCGCGCAGGGCAACTTCGGTTTTGCCGAAACCGACATCGCCGCACACCAATCTGTCCATCGGTTTGCCTTGGGTAAGGTCTTTCAGCACCGCGCCGATGGCGGCGGCTTGGTCTTCGGTTTCTTCGTAGCCGAAGCCGTCGGCAAAGGCTTGGTAATCTTGCTCGTTAAAGGCGAATTTGAAGCCTTCCTGTGCGGCGCGTTGGGCGTAGAGGTTGAGCAGCTCGGCGGCGGTGTCGCGCGCTTTCTCGGCGGCTTTGCGCTTGGCTTTCGTCCACGCGCCGCTGCCGAGTTTGTGCAGATGCACATTTTCATGTGCCTGGCCGGAATAGCGGCTGATCAGGTGCAACTGAGACACCGGCACATACAATTGCGCTTCGCCGGCGTATTCGAGCAGCATCATTTCGTTGATGCCTTCGCCCAAGTCCATGCCCACCAAGCCCATATAGCGGCCGATGCCGTGTTCTTCGTGCACCACCGGATCGCCGATGTTGATTTCGGCCAAATCGCGCAACAGGCCGTCTGAAACCGAGGCGTGCTTGCGGCGGCGCACATTGCGGCTGCGGGCGACGTATTGGTAGAGGTCGGATTCGGTGATGACGGCGATGGGGGTGTTCAGACGGCCTGCGGCTGCGGGGGTGCAGTTGTGTACCCAAATGCCGGTATGGCCGACAAAATAGGTGTGGGTGTCTGCTACTTCGATGTTGTACACATAATCGTGGTAATCCTGATAATAACCAGAGCCGAAAGACTTGCCTTCTGTTGCCAGCAAATTTGCCGACATGGCGCGGCTTTGCGGGGTCATCAAGGTGTCGCTGCATTCTTCAGTAGGCAGCAGCACGCCTAGATTATCGTTATAAACAATCACCGGCCGCCCGGCGCTAAAATCAATCGTTCCCGCGCAGCTGCTGGTATTGTAAAGAAACACGACTTGGCAATCGGAATCGGGAAACGCCGTTCCCAACAGTTTCAAACCATGTTCCGCCCAATAGGTACTGACATAAGCCACATCGTGATCAAATGTTCGCAAGGCATGGCGTTCCGCGCCCTCTAAATCAATCGCCGCCGTCCAGCCGATCGGCTTGCGAAGCAGCGTTTCCGCGCCGTTTTCGTCTACATCATGCTGAATCAGTCGATCTGTCCAGAAAGGATGGTCTTCTGAACAAAACAGATAGCCGGTGCC
>CALFOA010000334.1 GCA_937919795.1 uncultured Neisseria sp. | reverse complement strand
TTTTCTATGGCTATTTGTTGAGCCGCTGATGATGACTTTGTTGATTTTGATGATGTGGAAATTTCTGCGTGCCGATCAGCTGTCGTCTTTAAATATAGTGGCATTCACGCTTACCGGCTACCCGATGGCGATGATGTGGCGTAATGCTTCTAATCGCGCTATCGGGGCGATTTCGGCAAATGCAAGCTTGCTTTACCACCGTAATGTGCGTGTTTTGGATACGATTTTTTCTCGGGTATTGTTGGAAGTAGCTGGGGCAACCATTGCGCAGATTGCGATTATGGCGCTGTTGTTGGCGGTGCGCTGGATTGAATGGCCTGCCGATATTTTTTATATGCTAATGGCGTGGATATTGATGGCGTTGTTTGCCTTGGGCTTGGGGCTGGTGATTTGTTCGATTGCGTTTAAATTTGAGGCTTTTGGCAAGCTCTGGAGTACGCTGAGTTTTATTATGCTGCCGCTTTCCGGTGCGTTCTTTTTTGTTGCTTCCCTGCCGCATCAGGCGCAGGAGTATTTGCTTTGGATTCCGATGGTGCATGGTACCGAGATGTTCCGCCAAGGTTATTTCGGCAGCAGTGTTTTAACGCTGGAAAATCCATGGTTCTTGCTTTTGTGTGATTTGGTATTGTTGTTCGTGGGATTGGCGTTGGTAGCCAAATTCAGCAAAGGGGTGGAGCCGCAATGATTTCTGTTGAACACGTTTATAAGCAATATCAAACCCGTGGCGGAATGCGTACGGTACTTAATGATATTAATTTTGAGCTGAAAAAAGGTGAGAAAGTAGGCATACTTGGCCGCAATGGTGCGGGTAAATCCACTTTGATCCGCTTGATGAGTGGGGTGGAGCCGCCTACTTCAGGCGAGATTAAACGCAGTATGAGTATTTCTTGGCCATTGGCGTTTAGCGGGGCGTTCCAAGGCAGCTTAACCGGTATGGATAATCTGCGTTTTATTTGTCGTATCTATGATGTGGATATTGATTATGTGAAGGCCTTTACCGAAGATTTTTCCGAGCTGGGGCAGTATCTTTATGAGCCGGTGAAGCGTTATTCTTCGGGCATGAAAGCGCGGCTGGCTTTTGCTTTGTCACTGGCGGTGGAATTTGATTGCTATTTGATTGATGAAGTGATTGCGGTGGGCGATTCGCGTTTTTCTGAGAAATGCCGTTATGAGTTGTTTGAAAAGCGGCAAGACCGCTCGATTATTCTGGTATCGCACAGCCCGAGTGCGATGAAGCAGTATTGTGATAATGCGATGGTGCTGGAAGCCGGCCATCTCCATCAATTTGATAATATGGATGAAGCATATAAATATTATAACGCGCAAATTTAGATAATTTTGCTTGTTTAAGTGTGTTGTCTAGAGCAGATTAAATGCCTGTCTGAAAAGTTTTCAGACAGGCATTTTGTTTTGAAAAATGATATAAAACCAATTCTGAATTTAATGGCTGGCAGTACTGGCCGTTGCGGCGGCCGGAGAAGGTGAAACCAGTTTGAAGCTGATGGTTTTGCCTTCCTGCTCTAATTCGGCGCTTTCGCCGTTGTTTACCCAAGTTTGTTTGCCATCGCTGAACGCGGCGCCATTAGCCCAGGCATCGGTTTGTTTGAGCACAATAGTTTTTTGGTTTTCGGTGAGGCGTACTACCGGCACTCCGTCGGCAAGTTCATAAGCGGCGTGTACGGTTTTACCGTCGCCTTGGTAAGTGGCTTCGTATTGCTCATGCTGGTTGGCGGCGTGGATTTCTCCAGAGGCACCGGCATCATCGGGCAGAATATCCGGCGGCGGCGTATCGGAAGCGCTTGAGTAGGCGGCGTAATCGCTGGCTGCTTGTGCAGCATCATGGGATGCATCTGCATGGTCTTGCGTTTTCTCGCCACAAGCGGCGAGGGTGAGGGCAAGTGGTAGGGCAAGCAGCAGGGCTTTGGTATTCATTCAATTCTCTCCAAGATTTGAGGGCGGACAGTTTTTGCGTAAATTGGTCTGTTATTTTCAGAGCATACATTGAGTTCAGCACAGGCAAAGACAGATGCCTGTCTGAAAGGCGTAACTTAGTCGACCATAAAATCAAATAAGAGTTCTTTTATTCTACTTATAAGCTGTCTTTTTGTGCCAAAATTTTGCGGCTGCCACTCACATCGGCTGCTGAAACCACGCCGGCATCTTCCAGCGCCTGCATCAGGTTGGCGGCGCGGTTGTAGCCAATACGCAATTGGCGTTGCAGCGAAGAAATCGAGGTCTTGCGGGTTTCCAATACAAAGGCAACGGCTTGGTCGAACAATTCATCGGAATTGGCATTGGGATTAACCACTTGATTGGTTTCCAATACCGCTTCGCCAGTGAGCAGGCCGTCTACATAATCGGCCGGTGCCTGGCGTTTGATGTGCGACACCACTTCGTGCACTTCTTGGTCGGAAACAAACGCGCCTTGCAAACGGGTAGGCTCGGCGCTGCCGGGTTGCAGGAACAGCAAATCGCCGTATTTCAGCAAGTCTTCGGCGCCCATTTGGTCGAGAATGGTACGGCTATCGATTTTGCTTTGTACAGTAAACGCCATGCGGGTGGGGATATTGGCTTTAATCAAGCCGGTAATCACGTCTACGCTCGGGCGTTGGGTGGCGATAATCAGGTGGATACCGGCGGCGCGCGCTTTTTGGGCCAAACGGGCAATTTGTTGTTCTACCGATTTGCGTTCGGTCATCATCAAGTCGGCCAATTCGTCGATCACCACCACGATGAGCGGCAGTTTGTCTAAAGGCTCGGGATCGTCGGGATTGAGGCTGAACGGATTAAGCAACGGCTTGCCGGATGCTTTTGATTCGTCAACTTTTTTATTGAATCCATCGATATTGCGCACACCGGCGTGCGAGAGCAGGCGGTAGCGTTTTTCCATTTCGGCCACACACCAGTTCAGTGCTTGGCCGGCTTCGCGCATATCGGTGACC
>CALFOA010000333.1 GCA_937919795.1 uncultured Neisseria sp. | reverse complement strand
TGGAGCAATACCTACGGTAAGATATGCGCTATACCCCTATATTGTGTATATATACTTATCTTATTTGTGTATGTATCTATTCTTGATTTGCCATCATCAATCCACTAACAAGAAAATATAAAAATGCGTGAAATCTTTATGGAATGCCTGTCTGAAAAATATCTAATAGCTTTTTTCAGACAGGCATTGTTTGATTATCATCGAAAGTAAACAATACCATGAATAAACTCAGTTTGTGGCTGGATGTGATCGTCAATATCGGCGGGCCGTGGTTGGTTTATACGTTGGCGGTGCCGTATACCACTGAAACCCGCGCGTTGATGTGGTCTATGCTGCCGCCGGTATTGTGGGCATTGTTAGAATTGATCCGCCATAAAAAGCTAGATGGTTTGAGCGTTTTGGTGCTGGCGGGCATAGCGTTTTCAGTAGCGATTGCACTGTTGGGCGGACAGCCGGAAGTGATGTTGATGCGTGAATCGCTGCTGACCGGTGTACTTGGCGCGATATTGCTGCTGTCGCTGCTAGCCAAACGGCCACTGCTGTTTTATCTGCTACGCATGGTGGTGAGCCGGCAGCAACCCGAGGGTGTCGCGGCATTTGAACAGCGTTATGATGAGCATCCGCTGTGGCGGCGCGGCATCCGCAGCATGACAGCAGTGTGGGGTGGGGCGATGCTGGCGGAAACGCTGATTCGCTTTATTTTGCTGCGCTATTTGAGCCATGCCGATTTTTTGTGGGTAAGCCCGATTTTGGGCTATCTGGTGATGGGCTTGATTATGGTATGGACGATTAGCTATCGGCGGCGTTTGTTTCAAGCTTAAACATCGTTAGCAAAATGCCTGTCTGAACAAGTTTTTCAGACAGGCATTTCATTTCTAGTATTGCGTTCAAGGTAATAGGCTGATTAACCATTCAATCTCTTCATCCGTCATCGCGGCGGTGAGCGAAAAGCGTAGGCGAGCGGTGTTGGCGGGAACGGTGGGTGGACGAATGGGCAGCGCATAGCAGCCTTGCGCTTGCAGTTGTTCGGCCAAGCGCTCGGCTGAAGCGTTGCTGCCGGTGATGTAGGGAACTACATTGCTTTGGCTGGGCATCGGCAGGCCGCGTTGGGCTATGGCTTGGCGCAGGGTGTGCGAGATGTTGGCCAGATGGGCGCGTTTGTCACCGCATTGCGGCAGGCGGCGGAACACAAATTCCGACCAAGCTATGTTTAAAGGGGGCAGTGCGGTGCTAAAAATCAGCGGGCGCATGGTGTTGATTAAATAGTCTTTGATGACTTCATCGCAAATTAGGTAGGCGCCGATGGACGCGGCGGCTTTACCGAAGGTGCCGACCAACAAATCGATGTCGCTCAATACACCTTGTTGTTCGGCCAAGCCCAAGCCGTTTTCGCCGTGTACGCCTATGGCGTGGGCTTCATCGAGATACAGCCAGACATGGTCGTATTGCTTTTTTAAGGCCACCATTTCGGCCAGCGGGGCGAAGTCGCCGTCCATGCTGAAAATGCTTTCGCTGACGATGATGATGCGGCGGTAGCGCTCGGCGTGTTCGTCGAGCAGGCGGGCGAGTTGCGCCATATCGTTATGGCGGAAGCGGCGGTAATCGCAGCCGGCCAGGCGGATGCCGTCTATTAAACTGGCGTGTACCAGTTTGTCGGCGAGAATCAGGGTGTGTTTGTCGGCGAGCGCAGGCAGAATGCCGATATTGGCGTGATAGCCGCTGTTAAACAGCAAGGCGGCGCGTTGGTAAGCGCTGGATAGGCTGTGCTCCAGCGATTGATGGTATTCGGAATCGCCGCACAGCAGGCGCGAGGAGGTGCTGCCGAGCGCAGGCAGAGGCCTGTCTGAAAAACCGGCGAAAAACTCGGCCTGCCATTCGGCGGATTGGCTTAAACCCAAATAATCGTTGCTGCTGCAATTGAGGCGGCAGGGTGGCACGGGGCGGATGCGGCGCAACAGATTTTGTTCGGCCAATTCGTTGAGTTTTTGCTGGAAGTTTTGCATCGCATTTCCGCCTTGGTTGCTTTAGGCTTGGTATCTCGGCACTTTATTAAACAGCCGGTAGAAATTTTCGGTGGTGGCGGCAGCAATGTTTTCCAGCGTATCGCCGCGCAGTTTGGCGATAAATTCGGCAGTATGGCGTACATAAGCCGGTTCGTTGGGCTTGCCGCGCTTGGGTACCGGTGCGAGGAAGGGCGCATCGGTTTCCACCAATATTCTATCCAGCGGCACGTATTGGGCGGCTTCCTGAATCAGCGGCGCATTTTTGAAGGTAACGATGCCGGAAAACGAAATATAGAAACCCAAATCGAGCGCGAGTTTGGCTACTCGCACGTCTTCGGTAAAGCAATGAATCACACCGGCGTGCGCCTGCTGTTCGCGCAACATCGCCATGGTGTCGTCGGCGGCATCGCGGGTGTGCACAATCAAGGGCAGCGCGGTTTGGTTGGCCGCTTCGATGTGGTCGGCAAAGCGGCGGCGCTGCCAAGCCAGATCGCCTTTGCACCAATGGTAATCCAGCCCGGTTTCGCCGATGCCGACTACTTTGGCATGTTCGGCGTGCGACACCATTTCGGCAACGGTAAATTCTTCGGTATCGGGGTCGTCGGGATGGATGCCGACGGTAGCGTAAATCTGCGGATACTGTTCGGCGATGGCGAGGGTTTCGGCAAAACTTTTTTTGCTCACGCTGATGGCCAGCGCTTGTTTGACTTGGTTTTCAGCCATGTGCGAGAGCACTTCGGGCAGGCGGTTGGCGAGGCCTTCGAAGTTAAGGTGGCAGTGTGAATCGATTAATTGTATGTTTTCCATCATGAAACCATTCATCCGCAATAGACAACCGCGCTGCCTGAGTAAAAGCAGGCAGCGCGGTTAGGCGGGATTTATAGGGTAAAAGTAGGGCGCTCGCTGCGTATGATGCCGGCTAAAGACGCTTCAATCAAATGGCGGGCGGAGGCGCTGATTTCATCCGAACCGAACGCTAGGCCGACACCTTTGGGGCGGTTGGCCGAGGTGCGGGCAGGGTTGATCCACGCTACTTTGGTGCGCAGAAATTTTTTCTCGGGCGGATCTTCAAATTCGAGTGCCAACAACACTTCATCGCCGAGTTTGAACGGATCTTCAGTGGGAACGAACAGGCCGCCGAATTCGAGGAAGGGCATATAGCTATTGTAAATCAGGGTTTTGTCTTTAAGTTGCAAGGCCATCATACGGCCGGGCAAGCTGGAGGTGTCCATGAGGTTTTCCTGTAAAGTTATTGTTTAAATATTGAGGCGGTTTAGCCGGTGTTTTCTTTGTTTTGCCAGAAACCGAGGTATTCGGTTAGCAAATATTCGACCTGCATTCTAACATTGAGCGTATGCCGACCGTAAGGGCTGATGCGATTTAATGTTTCAATCAGACGATACAGTGTGGCGGGATTGGTTTTTCGCGCGACTTGGGTGGCCGCTTCGAGCTGTGCGGGGTAGTACAACGGGCTTAAGTTTTGATGCGCTAAGCTCACATCGGCCAACCATTTGTGCAGCCAGTCGAGAAACAATGCCAGCGGCCATTTCTGGCGGTCGAAATCAGCGGCGTAATCGAGAATCGCCAGCAGGCGCGGTTCGGCGAGCAGTTGCAGCAAGGAATCGCGGAATTCGTCTTGCTCGGGGGCAGGTTCGAATAAAGGAGCGCCGGCATGAAACGCCAACAGTGATTCGGCATCGTCTACTTGCTGCT
>CALFOA010000332.1 GCA_937919795.1 uncultured Neisseria sp. | reverse complement strand
GACTCTATAATCAAATAGTCCTTTTGGGCTTTCCTCATATAGCGTGAATAAAAATCCTGATAGCGCTCATCACGGTAGTCATAGACTTCTTCTGGTTTTTTGCAAGACACCAGCAGGATAGGCAGCAAGGCTAGCCATAAATATTTTAAATAGTTCATCTTTTCATTTCTCTAGTTTGCAAAGAACTCAAACACTCTTGCCAAACCGCTACTCTATAAACAATGCCTGTCTGAAAGCAAACCTTTTCAGACAGGCATTTAGCTATTCGGTTTAAACAGCTTTACACCGCTGCATCCGAGCGCTCGCCGGTACGGATACGCACCGCTTCTTCCACCGGCAACACAAAAATCTTACCGTCGCCGATTTTGCCGGAATGCGCCGCTTCGATGATTACCTCAATCGCGCGCTCGACTTGGTCGTCGCCCAATACCAATTCCAGTTTTACTTTCGGCAGGAAATCCACCGCATATTCCGCACCGCGATAAATTTCGGTATGGCCTTTCTGGCGGCCGAAGCCTTTCACCTCGGTAACCGTCATGCCGGTGATGCCGATTTCGGTGAGCGCCTCGCGCACATCGTCGAGTTTGAACGGTTTGATAATGGCTTCGATTTTTTTCATGATATTCTCGCTTCAATGATGGGGATTCGGGCGGTTAAATAATTCGGCCAATGGCGGCTCTGTAAAACACGGTAAAATTATCATAAAGCCGCTATAAACACAATGGCGGCCGGACAAAAGCAAACTAATCGGAATCTTCAGTATCCGCTTCTTCTTTCGGTTTTCCCGCCTGCCCCATGCCCGCATACAGCCACGCCAGCAACAGCACCACAAACAGCGTGAGCGAGAAATGGCGCAGCGCCACCAAAATCCGGTTCCAGCGGCTGCCCGCCTGTTCCACTTCATCCGCTTGGCGGTCTACAACCGCCTTCGGATAGCGCAACGACACCTGCTCTTTAGTAGCGTCATCCACATAATCCGCGCCCAGCATCACCGCGTCGTAACCTTCTACCGCCAGATATTCCACATCCGCCGCCATCTCCTGCCCGCCGTGACCGGCCTGATATTTAGCTACCACCGGGCACAAAGCATAGTGTTCCGCATCGCAAAAAAACGAGGCTTCACGCCCTTTGCCGTCGCTCAACAGCAAGCGCTGTTGTGGTTCGTCCATGCGAAGTTGCGCGCCGCTTACCTTCACCAAATCAACCTGTTGCCAGTCAATATCTTTGCTCACCAACACATCTAGTGCCGCCATCAATAGGCCGAACACTAGGCAACCTATCATTGTTTTCATGATCAGCATGCGATAATGGATTAATGTTTGTTTGAATTTCATGGTTTCCTTATGAATGTTTTCAGACAGGCATGGTTAACTTGCAGCCGTCAATAAAGTAATGACACTTATTCATTATTTTTTCAGAAATATTTCACCGATTTTCCAAGCGGAAAAGCGTTATTTTGCGTATAATCTGGCATCCTTTCCATCTTAGCAACAGATTTTTGAAAGAGCCCCTGCCCATGTCTGCCGTTCTTCCCTTGCGCGGTGCGCGCGCCCTATCCGATTTCCGTGTTGAAAAACTGTTACAAAAAGCCGCTGCCGCCGGATTGCCGCCGGCGGAATTGAGCAGCGAATTTTGGTATTTCGTCAGCAGTGCATCCGCCCCGAACAGCGAAACTTTAGCAAAATTGCAGGCCTTGTTGGCAGCCGAAAGTGTTGAGCATACACCCGAAGCTGAAAGCGGCCTGCATTTGTTTTTAATCACCCCGCGCATCGGCACCATTTCACCATGGGCATCGAAAGCCACCGACATCGCCCGCAACTGCGGTTTGAGCGACATCGAGCGCATCGAGCGCGGCATGGCGGTGTGGATTAAAGGCGCATTAAACGCAGAGCAAAAACAACAATGGGCAGCGCTGTTGCACGACCGCATGACCGAAAGCGTGTTGCCCGATTTTCAAACCGCCTCACGCCTGTTTGCCCACCCCGAAGCGCAAACCTTTGCCTGTATTGACATTCTCGGCAAAGGCAAAGACGAATTAATCAAAGCCAACAGCGAACTGGGCTTGGCACTCTCGCCCGATGAAATCGATTATCTGGTAGAAAACTACCAAGCCTTAAAGCGCAACCCCAGCGATGTGGAGCTGATGATGTTCGCCCAAGCCAACAGCGAACACTGCCGCCACAAAATCTTCAATGCCGACTTTATCTTAAACGGCGAAGCGCAAGCCAAATCGCTGTTCCGCATGATTCGCGACACCCACGAAGCCAGCCCGGAAGGCACGGTAGTCGCTTATAAAGACAATTCATCGGTAATCGAAGGCGCGAAAATCGAGCGCTTTTACCCCGCCGCCGCCGAAAATCAGGGCTACCGTTTCCACGAAGAAGACACACACATCATCATGAAGGTGGAAACCCACAACCACCCCACCGCCATCGCTCCGTTTGCCGGTGCGGCCACCGGTGCGGGCGGTGAAATCCGTGATGAAGGCGCCACCGGCCGCGGCTCGCGCCCGAAAGCCGGCCTCACCGGCTTTACCGTGTCCAACCTCAACCTGCCCGATTTGCCGCAGCCGTGGGAGAAGGCTTACGGCAAACCCGAACACATCGCCTCCCCGCTCGACATCATGATCGACGGCCCCTTGGGTGGTGCCGCGTTCAACAACGAATTCGGCCGCCCCAACCTGCTGGGCTATTTCCGCACCTTTGAAGCCGAACACCACGGCAGCGTGCGCGGCTATCACAAGCCGATTATGATTGCCGGCGGTTTGGGCAATATCCAAGCACAGCAAACCCATAAAGACCGCATTCCCGAAGGCGCGTTGCTGATCCAACTCGGCGGCCCCGGCATGTTGATCGGCTTGGGCGGCGGCGCCGCTTCGTCTATGGATACCGGCAGCAATGCCGCCGATTTGGACTTCAATTCGGTGCAACGCGGCAACCCAGAAATCGAACGCCGTGCGCAGGAAGTAATCGACCGCTGCTGGCAACTGGGCGGCGGCAACCCGATTATCGCCATTCACGACGTGGGCGCGGGTGGTTTGTCGAACGCCTTCCCCGAATTAGTAAACGATGCCGGACGCGGCGCGGTGTTCAAACTGCGCGAGGTGCCGCTGGAAGAACACGGCTTAAGCCCGATGCAGATTTGGTGTAACGAAGCGCAAGAGCGTTATGTGCTCTCGATCCTGCCTGAGCATCTCGATTTGTTCCGCCAAATCTGCGAACGCGAACGCTGCCCGTTTGCCGTGGTCGGCACCGCTACCGACGACGGCCATCTGCAAGTGCGCGACGATTTGTACGACAACAATCCGGTAGATTTGCCGCTGAACGTGTTGCTCGGCAAACCGCCGAAAACCACCCGCAACGACCAAACCGTAAGCCTGTCTGAAAAACCGTTCGACGCTGCCCAAATCGACCTGAAAGAAGCCGCCTACCGCGTACTCAGCCTGCCCACCGTGGCCGCCAAAAACTTCCTGATTACCATCGGCGACCGCAGCGTCGGCGGCATGAGTCACCGCGATCAAATGGTGGGTAAATATCAAACCCCGGTGGCCGACTGCGCCGTGACCATGATGGGCTTCAACACCCACCGCGGCGAAGCGATGGCGATGGGCGAAAAACCCACCGTCGCCCTGTTCGATGCACCCGCTTCCGGCCGCATGGCGATTGGCGAAACCATCACCAACCTCGCCGCCGTGAACATCGGCAAAATCGGCAACATCAAATTGTCCGCCAACTGGATGGCCGCCTGCGGTGTGGCCGGTGAAGACGAAAAACTCTACCGCACGGTAGAAGCCGTATCGCAAGCCTGCCAAAGCATGGGCATCAGCATTCCGGTGGGCAAAGACAGCCTGTCGATGAAAACCGTGTGGCAAGACAACGGTCAGCAAAAAACCGTTACCTCGCCGTTGAGCCTGATTATCACCGGCTTTGCACCGGTGCAGGATGTGCGCAAAACGGTAACGCCGGAATT
>CALFOA010000331.1 GCA_937919795.1 uncultured Neisseria sp. | reverse complement strand
GTAACCGGTTCAGTAGGGGTAACCGGTTCAGTAGGGGTAACCGGTTCAGTAGGGGTAACCGGTTCGGTAGGTGTAACCGGTTCAGTGGGTGTAACCGGTTCTGTAGGTGTAACCGGTTCGGTAGGGGAAGAATCACTGCCGCGATTCAATGAAGCGATGGCTACGCCGCTGCCAATCGTACCAAGGCCGATGGCGGCAGCGGTGCCTAAAGAAAACGGGCTGCTGGTGGTAATGCCTACTTCGGCGGCGAGCAGAGGCTCGGTGGTGGTATGGGTAAACACACCTTCGATGCCGAAGCGGCTGTTTTCGGCAAGCGGATAGTGGTGTTGGTAGTTTTGTAGAATCAGCTCAGGTGCTTGGCCGGTCGGCTCGGAGGCATACAACCATACATCTTCGCCTACCATTTGGATTTGCGGCTGGGTGATGAGCTGGCCTTGGGCATCAAATAATTGGTAGAGGGTATCGGGCTGGGCTTCTAAATGGAGCGCTTCGCCGGAAGACAATGAAATATTTTGAACCTGATGATTGTGGGTAATGCGCAAGGTGTAATGTGACATGATTATTTATTTAAATTATTTAAGGTGAAAATAAGACGATGGGATTATAAAGTTAATTAGTAAATGCGGGTATTAATTAATGAAGGCGCTGGCGAACTTTAAAATATCTTAAATAAATTTAATAAAAGCCAAAGGGCGGCCCATCAAACGACAGGAGGGTTGTGGCTTGTTTTTAAATTGTTATTCTGGCTTTGATGCAATAAGTAATGCCTGTCTGAAAAACGAGAATTGTCGGTTTTTTCAGACAGGCATTGTTTATTGTTTATGCTGACTTAAATGGTTTTTTTCATCAGGTTATTCTGACTAACTCTAGTGATCTAGGCCGCCTCTATTTTTTGAGTAATATTTTTCAGACAGGGGTTTCCGAAAATGCCTGTCTGAAATAAAAAGCTTGAAATCGATTTAACGAAGTAATCGTAGAATGTCGCATTTGCTGAAATGAAATAAACCGCCCTTGCGGGCGGTTGCTTTAATGGGAGGACATGGCTTCTTCTATCGCCAGTTTTTCTTGCCGGTAAGCCTCGGCGGCCTCACGATCGCGGCGGGTGGCTTGACGCATCATATACCAGTTTAGAATCAAAACCAGCGTGCCGACGATGGCAATCATGATGGTGGCCAATACGTTCATCTGCGGATCCAAGCCGCGTTTGATTTTGGAGAAAATCACTTGCGGCAGCGTGGACGAACCGGGGCCGGACAGGAAAGAAGTAATCACCAAATCATCCAGTGACAGGGTAATGCCCAGCAGGAAGCCGGAAGCAATCGCCGGGGCAATCAGGGGCAGGGTGATGGTGAAGAAAATCTTCAGCGGGCGGGCGCCCAAGTCCATCGCTGCCTCTTCCAAGGATTGATCCAATTCCATCAAACGCGAGCGGATCACCACAGTGATGTAAGCCATACACAAGGTGGTGTGACCGAGGAAAATGGTGAAGAAACCGCGATCCAACCAGCCGATTTCGCTGCCCATCCAGCCTTGCAACATGCTTTGCACTTGAATAATCAGCAGCAGCAGTGACAAACCGGTAATCACATCGGGCATCACCATCGGCGCACTCACCATACCGGCGAACAGCGTACTGCCGCGGAAGCGTTTAATCCGTGCCAATGCGTAACCAGCCATGGTGCCCAGTACCACAGCGGCGAATGAGGCGACACAGGCAATCCGCAAAGAGAGCCAAGCAGCGGAAAGAATTTCGTCGTTTTGCAGCAGGCGGCTATACCATTTGGTGGAAAAACCGCTCCATACCGTTACCAAGCTGGATTCGTTAAATGAATAAATTACCAGCATCACCAGCGGAATATAGAGGAAAGCTAAACCTGCCAGCAGAACAATGCATTTTTTGACTAGACATGGTCGGCTCCTTCTATTTCGCGATTTTCATAATGATGGAACAGGGCAATCGGAATCACCAGTAACAAGACCATAATCACTGCCAAAGCTGCGGCCAGCGGCCAGTTGTTGGCATCGAAGAAGGTCATCCACAGCGTGCGGCCGATCATCAGGTTTTCCGATCCGCCTACCAAATCGGGAATCACAAATTCGCCCACCGCCGGTACGAATACCAGCATAGAACCTGCGATGATGCCGGTTTTGGATAGAGGCAGCGTGATTTTGAAAAATGATTTCACCGGGCCTGCACCCAAGTCGGAAGCGGCTTCCAACAGGCGGCCATCCAATTTAATCAACTGGGTGTAGAGCGGTAGAATCATAAACGGCAGATAGGCATACACCATCACCAATTGTAGCGAGAACATGTTGTAGAACATATCCAACGGCGCATCAATCAGTTTATATTTCAGCAGGAAATGGTTGATGATGCCGTTTTGGCTTAACAAACCCATCCAGGCATATACGCGCAGCAGGAAAGAAGTCCAGAACGGCAGCATGATGGTCAGCAGCAGGGCGTTGCGGTAAGACGGATTGGCGCGCGAGATGGCATAAGCCATCGGATAGCCGAGCAGCAGGCAAATCACGGTGGTGCTGAATGCGGTTTTAATTGACGACCAATAAGTACGCAAATACATATTGGTGTCCCCCTCGGCGGCCGAGAGTGAAAGCATGCTTTTTAAGGTATTGCCGAAATTTTGGAAAATATCCTGATAATTTTGGTACACCACATGTAGGGTTTGCGCGCCGGTATCCGGGTCGCTGACAAACAGCGGGGTATAAGGCGGGATGGCGATTTCCTGCTCGGCAAAGCTGATTTTCAGTACGATAAAAAACGGTACCAAAAACAGCAAGGTTAGCCAAGCATAGGGAATGCCGATCACCAAACCGCGCCCGGGGCGCCAGCGTTTTTTGATCTTGTCGGACATGAGGCAACTCCTTAGCGAACCAGCGGGGTCGGTTGGTTTTCCGGCCAGTCGAGATACACTTCTTCACCCCAGGTCGGCGGGGTAAGGTTGCGGACGTACCAATAAGGGGCGGGCACTTGGCTCTTGATGATGCGGCCGTTTTCCATTTGCACGTGGTAAATGGCGAAGCTGCCCAAATAAGCAATTTCTTTCACCACGCCTTTTGCCCAGTTGTGGGTATCGCGGTGTGCCGGTTTTTCTTTATGTAAGTCAATATCTTCCGGGCGGATGCTCAACCAAATGGTTTGGCCGACTTCGCCTTCGAATTTTTGGTCGGTATAGACTTTGCTCGGCAATTCGGGGCAGTTGATTAAGGCGTAATGCTCGTCCTTCTTGTCGACGGTACCCTCAAAAATATTGGTCTCACCGATAAATTCGGCGGTAAAACGGCTGTTGGGGAAATCGTAGATATTGCTGGGGGTGTCGACTTGTTGCAATTTGCCTTCAGACATAATCG
>CALFOA010000330.1 GCA_937919795.1 uncultured Neisseria sp. | reverse complement strand
CTGGTACCCAAACAGATGAAACGCAACGGCGTGCGAGCCGAAGAGTTGTTGATTGAAGAAAGCGCGGTACGCGACATCGTGCGCTATTACACCCGCGAAGCCGGTGTGCGTTCACTCGACCGGGAAATTGCCAAAATCTGCCGCAAAGCAGTGATGGCGGTGCAACTGGCGGAAGATGCGGCCAAAACCGCCAAGAAAACCAAAGCAAAAGCCAAAACCATTGTGGTTGATTCAGCCGCCCTGCACGATTATCTCGGCGTGCGCCGCTTCGATTTTGGTGTGGCTGGTAAAGAAAACCGCATCGGCCAGGTAACCGGCTTGGCGTGGACGGAAGTCGGCGGCGAGTTGCTCACCGTAGAAGCGGTTGCCCTGAAAGGCAAAGGCAACATCGTGCGTACCGGCAAGCTCGGCGATGTGATGCAGGAATCGATTACCGCCGCTTGGAGCGTAGTGCGCTCGCGCGCCGAAAGTTTAGGCATTGCACCGGATTTCTATGAAAAACACGATATCCACGTGCACGTACCCGAAGGCGCCACTCCGAAAGACGGCCCCAGCGCCGGTATCGCGATGACGCTGGCGATGGTTTCCGCCTTCACCGGCATTCCGGTGCGCGCCGATGTGGCGATGACGGGCGAAATCACCCTGCGCGGCGAAGTATTGCCAATTGGCGGTTTGAAAGAAAAACTGCTGGCGGCGCTGCGTGGTGGCATCCAGCATGTGATGATCCCGCACGATAACGTTAAAGATCTGGAAGAAATCCCGCAAAATGTCAAAGACGGCTTGCAGATTCATCCGGTAAAATGGATAGACGAGGTACTCTCGCTGGGCTTGGAACGCCAGCCGGAACCTTGGGCGGACAAAGCGGTTCCCACAACTGAGGGAACTGCCGAGACCGCAACCCTGTCCAACCCCCGTGGCAAGTCAAGCGCAAAAGCAACCAAGCACTGATAAAGTGGCGTTAAGTGTTGTAAAAGCAGTGGCAGGCGGTAAGATAATGGCGAAAAGCCCGATTATTCTTACTTTCCCGCTTGACACAGCGATTTTAGGCTTGTTATAAAGTCGGTGATGTACTAATTTTTACCTAAAAAACCCGATTTTTCGGGGTTTCCATCCATGTAAGACAGAAAGGGACTTAATCGTGAACAAGTCTGAATTGATTGAAGCTATTGCTCAAGAAGCCGATATCTCCAAAGCCGCTGCTGCAAAAGCCTTGGACGGTATGATGAACGCTGTTACAGGCGCTTTGAAAAAAGGTGACACCGTAACATTGGTTGGATTCGGAACCTTCTACGTAGGCGAGCGTGCCGCACGTCAGGGTCGTAATCCGAAAACCGGCGAA